>CAZUAH010000138.1:0-28419 GCA_964617665.1 uncultured Pirellulaceae bacterium | reverse complement strand
TGAACGGCTGCATCAGCGGCACGGGACGTGCCGTGTACAACGTATGGTTGTCATAACGGCGGCCGTCGATGTCCAGGGCAAACGCCGACGGCGCGTGGCTCATCCGCTTCTGGTCTAGCCCGGCGTCGTTGAACTGCTTCGCATCGCTCACTCGCACCTCCACACGGAGCTGCGGCACGTTGGGATGGCCTGCCTGAGGCGCTCCCTCGCCGATGCGCCAGGCCCTTCGGCCCACCGTCGCCTTGATCTTGACGCCGTCGTTCGCTTCGCCCCAGGCCAGTTCGGCAGCGTCTTGTTGCTTTACGTTGCGAGCGGACAAAACTGTCGCTTGAGCTGGCTTTTCCTTAGGCTCTGCGGCAATCGCCACGTAGCCCACAATCGTGAGGATCAGCAGCAGCACGGCCACGCTTCCTCCAATGGCGCTTGTCCAGCGCGGCCTGTCCTCAGCGGAAACGCCCAATACGCGGCGGACTCGCCCCAAAGCACTACCCATGCGGCCATGGCCCCCAATGGCCATGGCCAGCGCCGCCGCACGCCGCTGTTCGACGGCGGCCAGTGCCTCGGCATAGTCGACGTTGTTGCCGCAGACGGCAACGGCCACGTCGTCACAGCAATGTTCCCGCTCGGTGCGAATCCGGCGCGACAACCACCATATGGCCGGATGATAGAACAGCAACGTCTCGACCGCCGTTTGGAGAAGGTTGACCAAGTAGTCGTATCGCCGCACATGAGCCAACTCGTGCGCAAGAATGGCCTCCAACTGCTTGGACGTGAGCCCCGTCAGCAAACTCGCCGGTAGCAGGACGACCGGACGTAGCCAACCCACGACGATCGGCAGTTCGGCCAGAGTCGATTGCAGGATTCCTACCGGCCGGCTGATCTTCATGCGGTCCATCAGTCGACGGGCGCGCTCGCTCAAATCCGGGGCCACCTTGGTTGTCCCCACCCAGCGCAACCGCTGGACACCGACCCATCCACCGAAGTGACGCGCTGAAATCAAAATCACGCCGCCGAGCCATGCGAGCGAGACCCAGGGCAACCACGGTGCCAAGCCCGCGGTAATTCGGCGAGGCAATGTAGCGAGCGACGCGTTTGCCGCGTCGCTTGACGTTCCATAATTCCCGAGAGCAGGCGGGGCGGCCGCAACGACAGCAGATGGGTCGTCATCCACCAATTCGGTCGATGTAAATGGCGGTGCTTCCGCGAAATCGTTCGGTGTGGCTTCATCCCGCGCGTCAATACGTCCTCTTGGCATGGCCCCGTCGGTGGCAGCTGTCACGGCAAGCTCCGCTGTTGGACACGCGACAAACCACCGGTACGTGGCCATACTGGTAGTCAACATAGCGACCAACCCAATACATGCGGTCAGATACCGCGTATTGGCCGACCTCCGTCGAAGAGCTGCCAGAAACGCCGAGAGGAGAACCGCGATCAAGGCGAACTGCCAGACCGAATGGAGCAACGTCCATCCCAGACGTTGGGCCGTCGCGGGCGAAAACACGTCGGATAGAAAGGTCATTTCTTATTCCCTTTCGCTCTCTTGACCACTTGCTGCATTTCCCGAAGTTCCTCGGACGTCAACCGATCGGCGGATAACAAGCTCATCACCAGCTTCTTGGTGCTGCCGCCGAATGCACGTGCGGCGATGTCTTCCAGCAAGTTCAACTGGGTCTGTTCCTTCGATTCGGCTGCCCTGTAAAGCTGCGGTCGGACCGACTCGTCGCACTCGACCAATCCCTTGTCGCGCATCACCTGGACCATCTTCCGAGTGGTCGAATAGGCCCGGTCGCACCGTGCGGCCACCGCCTGATGGACCTTTCCCAGCGGACAAGGGCCGTGTTCCCAGAGTACCTGGAGGATCTCCAATTCCACTTCCGTCGGTTGCGCTGACGCCCGTCGCGGCATAACTTCGCTCTCCTGTCACTTTGAAATAGGAGTGAATCGGCCTTGCATAAGACTAAGACGAAGGAATTAGTCCTGCGGTTTCCTGAATTATGACTAAAATATTAGTCCTGTCAAGAAGAGTCTTGCTAATACTCTCTGAAACATCAGCGAGTTCGGCAGGAACACGGCCGGCAGGAATATCGCGACCACTACTCGGACAGAATTGCGGTCGCTCAGTTCGCGTGAATTGGGCCACTGACGTCGTAGTGGTATCGGTCGCGCAAGCTGGCTACGGCTGACATGGCCCAGTACTGCGTCGTTCGGTCCGCTTTCCAGTAGTCGCAGAAGGGAAGCAGCAAGGGAAGGTCCTCTGGCGAGCCGTATCGGCCAAGGTGAGACATGGCCGGTCCCTTCAGGCCGAAGTCCTTTTCAACGAGCATGCGACGGGCGATCACGGCAGATCGTTCGCCTTGGAGCGCGAACAGCACTTCAACGGCGTGTCGGCGGACGCGGTTGTGATCCTCGTGAGTCAATAGCGGCAGCATCTTCTGCTCGACGGTTTGTCCGCCAATGTTGGTCAGTGCATCGGCCGACGCGCGAGTCAGGGACCAATCGAGTTCCTCGGTCACGTACTTTGTCAGCGAGTCTATGGACACCTCACGACGTAGGTCACCCAGTCGGAAAAGGACCCACGCCCAGGCATCCCTTGGCAGTGCAATCCGCGTCTCTAGATGGCTTTCGAGCAATGTTGTGAGGAACTTCGCTTCGTCTTTTTGTTGAGCAACGGGCAACAGGGGTCGCAGCCGGTTCCAGGTGGTTCGATACGATGCGGGCATTCGCTGTTCGGCCAGTTGGAGATCGGACGAATCGCCGAGCCAAATGAGTTCGAGCATGGTGCGCGTGACGCTTCCAGTGGACGGCCTCTTCTCGGCAGCCGAGTCGAACGTAGCGAGCAATCGGTTCACGGCCGTTTGTCGAGCCTCAGGTCCGAGTTCGCGGATTGCCATGGTGGCTTCTTGCGCCGCTTTCTGATAGGTGAAGGAGCTTTGCGAAAAGACCTCCATCAAGGCTTCCAGGCAATCCGCATGGCCCAGGGCTCGGAGGATCTTCGCTGCGTCCAACGCGAAAATGTAGTTATCGCCTGCTGCATCGGCGGCCAACTGGGGCAACAACGCCCGGCGAATCTGATCTTTGTCCTCCTCGGTGGCCTGAGCGAGAAGCCTCCGGGCCGAAGCCCTTCGAGTGTAGGCGTTTTCCTTCTGGTCTCGGACGATTACCATGTATCTCGTCCGAGCTGCCTCCGGGTCGCCGGCTTGACTTAGGCGTTCGGCTTGCTGCCACGGTGAGTCCTCCGCAACGATCAATGCCTTCGCCTCCGGACTAGGGCGATGTACGGCCAGGTACTGGGCCGCCGTGCGCGCGAGGTGCTCGCGCTCCAAGACTCGCTCGAAAGCGTCGGTCACGCCCGGTGCTCCGGGGAAGTACCAACGTAGGTTGTGCGCGGCCGTTTGACTGAGCTGCTGATCGGACGAGAGCATCGCTTCGATCAGCGTGGGCACACCCCGCAGGTCACCCATGTGCGCCAGCAGGTCCACCAGCTTGCGTTGCGTGGCGGGCTCCGTCGTCGAACACCACTCGGTGATCAACTCCAGGTTATGCGAGTCCTGCATGTCGCGAAAGTCCGCGATTAGTTGTTCCTGCAAGGCGGGATTCCCCTTCGAAAACAGCTGTCGAAGTGCCAGCACACGTTGTCGCTCTTCGGGTATTGGCAGGACCTCAACGAGAAGCCGTAATGCCTCGATCTCATGCGGCTTCTGGTAAGCCTCCAGAACCGGCCAGCTCTCTGATTTCTGCCATCCCTTCGGAAGCAGCACTGCAACGCCTTCCAATGGCGTCGGCACGCGGGCATCCGCTGTCGACCTGGGACCTTGTTGAAGCAAAATGCTCTGGTTTTCCCACTTCGCATCCCCTTGGATCACTTCTCGAACGGAAAGCACCGTATCGAAGCCGCGTTCCCCGCCCCTTGCCGTATCAACGATCAGAATGAGTGCAGCTTGACGAACGTAATCGCCCATGGGCCGATGCCTCCGCGATGCTTCAGCCACGGAAGTCAGATGAGCAAGCAGAACAAGCAGCGTTCCGACGCAAGTTGCGAAATGGCGTGTCATAGGAGAGAATCCTCGCGAGATCAACTGGGAAGACGTAGCGATTGGTGCAGGCGGTCAGAGACTCTCCCTACTCTATCGGTTTGTCGAGGTAGCGATACAGCTTCCAGCCAGACCGCTTCGTCTCGACAAACCACATGGCGGTGGTGGCCGTCCGAAGAAGGTAGCAGCCCTCTCCTCGCTCGCCTGCAACTCGGATGTACCTATCGAATCTGCTCTTCAAGAAAGGGATATTGGTGTCCTGTCCGTAGTAGACGGAATCCTCTCCATGTTCCTTGGAGTTCCTGGCACGTAGATCATACGTGAAGGTAAGACTGCCTGGGAGGCTGAGAGCATTGATCGCTCCGGCATCACCTTCCGCGAATGCACCGATGAGTTTCTCGTAGGTTTCCAGCAGTTCCCCAGGGATTTCGACATCCCCATGATAGTGCTTGAGAATGTCAGGCATATTCACCTCCGTAGTCGAGCTCACACTGTCAGCCGCTTTCCACGCGTCGTTGCCCACGGCGTCAGCGGCCAGCAGCAAGAATTCGCCGAGCCAGTTTGGCTGGATCCCTTCGGTGCGATCGACGGACGACAGTATCCTGAGGACTATCGACTTGAGCTCCGGATGGTCCATCTCCCTCAAGGCGTGCAAAGCCTCGGTCACGTAGTAAAGGTGTTCTGCAGGATCCTTATCTGCAAGCCGGCAGAGCGCTTCCACTCCCTTCGTCTTGTCACCGAGCCTAATGACGGCCTTCGCCGCACCGAGAGCAACGTAGTCGTTGTTGCTCTGAAGGAACGGATACACTGCTTTGGCATCCTCCGGCCTCCCCAGAATACCGACGATCGTCATAGACTCGTGCATCCGAGGGTTGTCTAACTGGGCCGGATCCAGCACGGGAAGGACCCGCCGCATGTCGTCTCTGGGGCGCCCCGAGACCTCTCTTCGAGCAAGACAATAGTCAACCAGAGCCAGCTCGGGGGCATCCTTGGGAAGATCTGCGATGGGGAATCTGTCCGGAGCATACAGGCCGGGTCTGAAGAGGGTCTTCTTGACATTCACGAAATTGTTGACGTAACGCACCGTGGCCTGGTTGGCCACTCCTTCGTGTTCGTCACGCACAAGCGTCTCCAGGGCACGTTTCGTCTGCGAACCCCTTCCTTTGAGATCGGGCAGCAAGTAGTAGCGGACCTGCCACCGGGTGCTCCGGAGCCGCTGAGTGAGATAAGGAACACGCTTCGATAGGTCGGGAAACGCCTCTTCGGCGGCTGCGTCGGCCGCCTCGCCACCCACCGCATTTCTTCCGAACAAGGCCAACAGGGCCGCACAGACCGCGAGCAGCGCAAGCTTCCTCATCTCCTCCTCCTTCCAGCAAAAACAACTCCTTCACAAATCGTTGCACTCTGCTACCCCAAACTAAGAAGACGACGAAGCAGCACGCTTGGTTTCGTCGCAGTGCGCCGGCCCCGCCACCGGTCAGGGCTCGCGCCTCGCCGATAGCCGGGGTTCCAGAGATGGCGTCTCCGATCGGGGGTGACGTCCTTGTCCCGGCACGGAGCATTCCCGTCGATCTGTTCGCGTTACTTCGGCGGCGGCAGGATCTCGATCGTTACCTCGTTGCTTACGGAACGGATCGGCGGCAGCTTGTTACGATCCTTGGCATTGGGCGACCGTGCGACTATTGCTACACGAGCTTTGTGCTGGCCGGCTGTCAGCGCAAGCGGCTCTTTGCCGGCTTTGCTCTGCCAATTGTCTAGGAGCTTGAACGGGATATCGAAGTATTCTCGGCCCTTGGGGAACCAGGAGCTCTTGAAGGATCCTTCCGCTCTGGTCCACTCGTACCAGCGGCCGTCAAATTCCAGCTCACAAAGGGCCTGATGCCGCCACAAGTGAAGTTCCCGCGCGCCCCGGTTGCGCACGTCGGACAGCACCGTTGGAGTCTCGCCGTGTTTCCAGGTGCGCCGGTCGGCCCGCAGCCGCGCCTGGACACCTTCGGAAGCCGGTCCCCAAGGTATCTGCGGCGCCGGGTCGTCCTGAGTAGCGATTTCGATTTGAACGGGGTTGCTGATCATGCGGGTCGACTCGGCATCGGCGTCACCGGCTGGCTGGACGGGGATGGCCACGCGAACCGTGTACTTGCCGGGCAGACACTTCAGCCATTGCCCGCTGTCGTCCCGCCATGCCCAATCCACTTCGATCGGGATCGTCTCGGGCTGATTCCCGACGGGAGCCTGCGGATTCGGATCGTCCCCAGGCCCTCGTGCGACTTGTCCGACCCAGCTATACCACCGGCCGTTCATTTCCATCTGGAAGCGAGTCCTTGGGCCGGTCGGGCGCATCCATTTGTTGGGGCCCGTACTGCGAATCTCCGCGTGGAACTTCAACGGCTTGCCGACCTCCCAGACGGTCTTGTCAACGCGAAGCCGACACACAACCCCTTCGGCGGCCCGATCGCCGACGTCTGCCTCGGCGTCCGTTCGGTGGACCTGGATTTCGTTGGTTTTCACGAGCCTCGGATCGTGCCAGTGTTGGCCCATAGGATTCGGATCCTTGGCCCGCGGAAGCTCCTCTGGACCACCGTGGCGTTCCTTCAGATCGTCGAACAGCAATCCGGCGCACAGCCGGAATGGCTTCTCCGGTGGGTCATCGCCAAATGAGACCACGTTGAACTGGCCCTCGCGCAGCGCGCTCACTTGGCCGTCTAATCCCACGATGCATTCCAACTGAATACGCTCGCCGGGTTTCAATTGCCGAGGGCGAATGTTCTGCCTCGCGAGCGACTTGAAATGTTCGCCTGACTTCAATTCTCGATGCTTGAACGATGTTGGATCGGCAAAGTAGAAGAACTTGTCGTAAGGCCGCGAGTTCTTCCAACGTACGGCGGCGGCTAGCATGATCCCCGATGAATCCTGGGGGACCTCCAGCGGAGTGTCGCCGCAGTTCTCGAACCAGACTTGAACCGTGAAATGTCTGTCGCTGGGGGCCAGGTTGACGGCTTCCGGCGCGAGACCAAGACGGAGTCCACCCTTCGGCTCACCCCACGCGACTCCTTCGACGATCCGACTCCTGAGATTCGCCTCGGCCGATTCGCCGGGCTCCGGCGCGAGGATCTCGATTTCGATGCGATTGCTGACGAACCTCGCGTGCTCCACTAGGCCGTCCGGTCGTTTGGCCTCCTTGCCCCCCCGGTACAGATTCACGGCTACGCGCACGGTGTGACGTCCCGGGCGCAGACGGAGAGAGCGGTCTTGAGGATTATCGCTGACCTGCCGCGCCCAGTCTGGGAGCAGAGGGAAAATCAATGCGTCCTTGAGTTCTTTGCCGGGCGGAACGACGATCGACGCGGGCTTCTTGCCCACGATGGTGTAATTGCACCACTTTCCGTCCACCTCCAGCTCGTGATGTACCAAGCCGCGCGAACCCCCGTATCTCCCCTCAGGGTCAGTCCGGCGGTTTCGAAGGTCGGCCGTCACGATGGGGGTCTCGTCGTGTCGCCACTCGGCCTTTTCTGCCCGAAGCCGGACGTCAATCGACGCATCCACCTCGCCAACATGCTCATCCTGGCGGATTTCGAGTTCCACTGGCGGCAAGGCGAGCTGGCCCGCGGGCAACTTGTACGTGCCCCCGAGCGAGTATTTGCCGGCCGGCAGGGTCCAAATCCGCGTCGTGGTGTCCAGGTGAGAGCCCTTCGCGCCGTCGATGCTCTTGATGGTAACAGGAATGGTCAATTCGGCTTTCGGTTGGATCTCGGAGGTCTTGGGGGCATGCATCACATCGACGCGCCCCGAAGTTGGCTCGACGACCTTCCCGTGGGAATCGTTGACGCGGGCCTCGAAGTCAGCCGGATTCCCGTGCGTGATGGAGATGGGCGTCTCGGAAACGTTCTGCAATCGGAGATCGACGCGGAACTGATGCGTGGAACCGATGACCGGCTTGGCGACGACCAGCCTGCCGCGAAGGCCTCCGATCGTCTCGGCGCCATTTCCGGCAGCAGGGAGAGACCGGGAAAAGCGAATCGTGAGTTCAGAGAAGACGTCGTCTGGCGCGCGGGGATCCGACATCTTGTACAACGTAACGTCTTCGCCGATTCCCAGACGCATCCTCGGTGTTTCCCAGGCAGCGTTTTCGCGATGCTCCCCTGTATCACTCGGAATCCACGCGTTCAATTCGTAGCCAGCGCCCGTGTCATGGGTCGTTGCTGACCTAAGGATTTTTATTGAATCAAACTCGGGCAGGACTTCGTCAACTTGCCGATCATAACGCAAGTAGTTGATAGACACCTTCCTGTAGACGCGGTTGTCTCCGTAGACAAAGCCCCCGCCCGGTTGATCCGCTTTCCACGTCTTGAGACAGAGATCGTATTTCGTGCTCGGTTCATCGCTCCACTGGTCGAAAAAGGTTCTGATCGGCGCCTCCGCGTTCCGCTTTTGCACGGCCGTGATATTCAGAAACATCGGCGATTCAAATTCGAACGTGATGTTGCCACCCCGAATCTTCACATCTTCGGCCAACTGGTCGACTGCTAGAGGAGACCACTCACCAGCTACTCGGTTAGACTCATCGCTAACGACGAAATCAGCCCCAGTTGTTGGCTGGCCTTCTCTCACGTCGAGGAATACCGCCTTCACCAGTTTGGGGCCTCGCCACGAGCTGTCCTTATGCCACGACTCGTCTGAGCAGACCAAGAACCAGCGTTTGTCCTTCGGGGGCGAGGATAGCGTGATGGTGCATCTTCCGTCTGCATCCGTCAGGACGCGTTGTTGATAGGGCAGGTCGCATCCTTCCTCGCCTTCCTTCCTCTTCAAAAGGAAGAAGTAGGGTTCGTCGAAGACGCGCTCCTGATGGGCACGGTCGCCGGAGGAGCATTGGAGATAGACGACGGCTCCCTGGATCGGCGTCAACTGCCCATTGGTTTGACGCTTCACAGTGCCGGAGACCCGAATGCCCCGCTGGAGAATGACCTTCGTTTCCTGTGGCTTGGGAGAGATGCCCGGAAGGTAAGTTGGTGCATATCCGGCTTTGCTGAGCCAGAGATTGAACCGAGTCTTCCTTTCGTCGATGGGCATCTCGAAGCAAGCCTCGGTGAACTCCACGGAGAAGCGTCCCGTCTTGTCAGAGGTGGTGGGCCGCGGCACCATACAATCTGGTCTGCAGTTGCGGTGCCAACGCCCGTCATGGAACCTCTCCACACCGCACATCTTTACGGTCACACCCTCCAGGGGCTTTCCCTGCTCGCCCGTTACGACACCCGCAAACTTCTGGACCAACGCTCGACGCGTCTCCTCGATCTCCGATTTCCCGCCGCTTGCCTCCTGTTCCGATGGAGCCTGGACCGCGAAGCCAACCGTGTCCGTTCTAGCTTGCCCGCTCCACAGAGATCTCTGCTCGTCTCCCTCGACCATCAGATGAGCCGAAACCGTGTATCTGGCCGGTGGCAAATCGTAATAGTCACGCAGATTGACCTCTGAACTGACTGCTTCCCCTGGTTGAATCAGCACGACTCGTCTTTCGAACGGGTGGATTCGTTGCCCTCGGTAGGGACTCCTGTTCCTGTCTGTCTTTTCTATGTCCGTGCCTTTCGGAAAAACCAACGCTCCGCGGGCCGTGATGGTGTTGGAAGAATCGACGATCTCCACCGCGGGTCGATAGGGCACCGTCAGAGGTCGGTCAGTTACATTCTCCAGCACAAAGGTCACGACGACGGGTTGGCCCTCCTCATACACGTTACTATCAGGCTCGACGCGGTAGCGCAGGCCGCTTGGAGCATCGAGTTTCAGCATCACCGCCTTGCGAAAGTCCGCAACGGACATGGCCGACAATTCCGCCGCGTTGTCCGCCGGGATACCGGAGTAGTACATGAACAGGTTCCCGATGGGGTATCTCGATTTCAGGTCCAGCAGTGCAAGATATCGTGCACGCCTTCGCTGAAGTTGTGCTTCGTCTTCCTCCTCAACTCGCTGCATTTCTTGCGTCTGCAGGTAGCGAAGGCCCTCTTCCCTTGCCAGCTTACCCTGCGCCATGCGCAAATGCCCCGGCATCGGACAAAGCACGCGCCATTCGCCACCCATCTGCCACAACTCCAGCAGACGATTGTTTTCGAGGACGACCAGCCAGCAATCCTGCGACGCCTTCTTCGATTCGAGGACCTTTCCCGAGCGGAAGATCCCAAGCCGTGCGAAATGCTCACCGTCTTTCGGCGAAAACGCGAGAAACAACTCCTTGTCCCGCTCGTCAACAAAGCACAGCAGGTCTCTGAGCATCTCTCCATCTGCCTCGGCCACAGATCGCTGGTACGCCTGCATCGTCCGCGCTGCGCCAGCCGGCAGTTGCGTCGTGGAGACGGTTGTTCGTTCTTCCGTCTCGCCGTGATTGGTTTCCTCCGACGGTTTCGTGGGCTCGCCGGCAATGGCCATGTACCCGGCCAGTGCCGCTACGACCAGCGACACGCCCAGAAGACCGCCCAACCAACCATACCCTGCGCGGCAGTCCGCGTTCGGCAAACCGAGCACGCGTCGTATTCGGCTCAGCAGCGCCTCGTTATCGGCTGCTACCTGGAGCGACGAATCGGGCCGTCGCTTCTGTCCATGTCGCATCTCCTCCAAACTGGCCAACGATCGTGCGTACAGCAACCGGTCTCCCATGATCCCGGCAGCCATGTCGTCGCAGCAGGTTTCGCGTTCGACACGGATCTGTCGCGACACCCACCAGACCGCCGGATGGAAAAACAGGAGCGTCTCGATCGCGGTTTGGACCAGATTCCAAAGAAAATCCCAGCGGCGGATGTGGGCCAGTTCGTGAGCGAGGATCATTTCCAATTGCTGCGGCGGCAACTCGGCAACGATCGACACAGGCAGCAGAACCGCGGGACGCAACCAGCCGATGACGATCGGGCTTCGAGCCAGCGTAGACTCCAACAACCGCACCGGCCGACTCACACGAAGTCTTTCCAGCAGGCGTTCGAACATTTGGATCGTCTCGTGCGATGCGCCACGTGTACCGACCCGACAGATGCGTCGCAAGTGCAGCCATCCGCCCACTCGCCAGAGCGATAGCCCAACGGCTCCCACCAGCCATCCTCCTACGATCCACGGCAAGGCCCCGAACCACCACATCCGATGGCTTTCCGAGGGAGAATTGGCTAACTCAACCTCTCCCGCCGCCAGCGTCTTTGCGGTGGTTGCTGGTCCCTCCAATTCCGCAACGTTCCGTACGGCAACGTCAGTTGCGTGGGCGCCGGGAATCGGAACATCCTGTTCCCCGCGAGACGTAGGCTTCCCGCTGTGTTGCCCAGCAAGAGGGCGTCCGCCTTGCACGATCGCAACGGTCGCTCGCACATCGGCTGCGCTGTCTGGCGCGGGGGCTGGGAGGTCACTCAACCACACCGTCACCGGGACACACGCGGCCATCGCCACGAGTGCGCTCCACAACGCGACGTACCTCGTGCCGGCGGATCGCAGTCGCAGCAACCACAGCACTACGCCTGAAGCGACGGCTACGATCGCGCCCTGCCACACGAAATGGACAAGCCCAGAGCCAAGACGGTAGACCAGCGGGCTGTCGAGAAGCCAAGAAGAATCGCTCATTGACGTTCCCCCTCAAGTCTATCCAGAAGTGTTCGGATCTTGTCCAGTTCTTCCGTCGAGACCGGTTTCGCACTAAGCGCGTGCATCACCAGTTGGTCGGCTGAACCTTCGAATGCGCGATCGAGCAGATCGGCTACCAATTGCTGCTGCGTCTTCTCGGCCGGTACACGTGAACGGTAAACGTGCGTCCGTTGGCTTTCGTCGCGCAGCAGCAGCCCCTTTTCCGTCATGATTTGCATCAGCTTCAACACGGTGGTGTAGCCGGTAGGCTTTTGCGCGTTGAGCACCTCTTGGACCTCGCGCACAGTACATGACCCTCGTTGCCAAAGGACGCGAAGGATTTCCAGTTCCGCCTCCGTTGGACGAGGGGTCTTGGGGAGCTTCCTGTTGGCCATGGTGGTGTTTCCTGCGCTATGGATTTCGCCTCATTCAGTGAAGACGAACGTAGTATACGAATAGTTTCGTGGATGTCAACGAAATTTTTCGTAATGAATTCGTAGCGAGTCTGTGTCCTGCGTTTTCGAGGTATAGTGCTGCTCCGAGAATTCGAAGCCAAAATGCGCAGTCTCACAGCTCACGCTTCGGAACTGAGCGATCCAGGCTCGACCGATGCACCCCGTGCCAGCCGCGAGGCAAGCCAATACCAAACCGCGCTGGGAGCCGCGAACAGTGCCACTACGTAACCGAATGGGGCTAAGGCGAACATCGCGGCCAGTAGGGTGGTCAGTATGAGCATCGTCCGAACGCTGAATTGGAAGGGCCGCAGGTCCGACGTAACCCGCCGCCGCGCCGCTTGGTACGCGGCCACCGAGATCGTGATGGCCAACATCATGGCCGCGATGGCCAGATTGTCGTTGCTGGTGACGCCGCGAAAAGTGAGCGTGTACTGTGGCGACACCATCCAGGCCAAAGTGCAGAGGATGGCCGACGCCAAGGCTGCGTCTGCGAGCACTTGCTTGTGAGGGCGCAACGCAGCAGCGTACGCCGGCAGCTTCGCCATATTCAGCACGGCACCCGCGATGCTCAGCACGATCAGCGCAAGCAAGAAGAGCCCCCAGAAAAGCGGGCCGAAGCCGCTCACGTGACGGCGGATCTGCTCTCGCGCGTCGTTGCGTATGTCGGTCGGAGGTCGAGGCTCAGGAACGTTGGCGTCGCTTCCCCAATGCGAACTCCAACCGGTCCATTGATCACCGCGGAACTCGAGCCGAAATTCGCGGCCGCTGGCCGGATCGACCCACGTCACCACATCCCGCTCGTTGTCTGCTGTGGCGACGAACGGCTTGCCGCCGTTCAGTTGCTCCTCAAGTGACTGCCGGGACGGAGGGCCGTTCCTGAACAGTCCTCGGATCCAGTCGTTGGTCGCCTTCCCGATGGGGTACCTTCTGTTACGCTCCATTTTGCACTTGGCCTGGGCCACTTCGTACGCCTGGCGCGCCTCCTTGTTCTGCACGGCTTTCGCCCACGCGGCTAGGATGCTCAGAGTCAGCAGCACGACCCAGGCAACGGACCGCCACGCAGGCCTCTTGCGGGTGCCGGTTCGGCGACTGGGTTCGTTTGATGCAATGTCCATGACTTGCCTGTATCCAAGATGCCGCGCGAGCTTACCGGCTCGCGTGCCAGTTGGGGGCTTGCTTCCGGAATTCGGCCAATCCCTGATCGGTCACATGCGTCCCGCTCAACTCGAGCCTGCCACTCGATGCCTTGAGACCCTTCAAGCACATTAACCCACGATCCGTGATAGCGGTCTCTTCGAGTTCGAGTCGCTCCAACTCGCGCATCGACAACAGGTATTCCGTTCCATCGTCGGTAACATGGGTTCCGGACAAGTCTAGATACCGCATTCTAGTCAGACCGGCTAGGTGCGCCGCGCCTTCGTCGCCGGTCTGTGTCCCTTCCAGGGTCAACGACTTCAGTGCGGCAAGCCCTGCCAGATGTTCGAGCCCCTGGTCGCCAACCTGCGTGTTGCCGAGTTCGAGATTCTCCAGACTCGTCAACCCTCGAAGATGCGCAAGCGCCCCGTCGGTAATCGCCGTGTTCCGGGCATACACGCCCCGCAGCCGTCGCAAGGATGCCAACTTGGCAAAGTCGTCGTCTGTCGCATTGGTATCCATAAGGTAGACGAATACGATCCGCCCGCCGCGTGGCCAACGGAAGCCAATGCCGTCGCCGGCCCAGGCCACGCTTCCGCCGAGTTTTTCCACGGCCGATGCCACCGCGCTTTCTCTTTGCACCTGAAACCAGTCGGTGATCAGCCAAGCGATGGGTGCAGCAAGGACTGCGACAAGAATCGCGGCCACGGCTAGTTGAAACCGGCGCACTCTTCTGCTTTTCGTGCAACTCGTTGGTGGCATGTTTGCTATTTCCTTAAACATGAAATACGGAGCCACTTGGCCTTTCGCATCGCGCGCAGCGCACCCGTAGTCGCGGTTCAGGATCCGAACTCAAGTGCAGCCCATTGTACTTTTCGGCTTTTGGTCCCGAATATTCAAGCGGTCCCGGCTGGACGAAGACAAAGGGTGAATTAGCCCTTGACGATGAGCTTTTCGCGTAGTGACTAGATGAGAACGAAAACAAGTGAGATGGCGGAAGAGTAAGGAGAATTGACATGACGAAGAACCACTGGTTACCACTCGGCCTCCGTTGGACAGGGCGTATTACGGGGTTGGCACTCTCTGGCTTGTTTGCGATGTTTGCGGTAGGGCATGGCGGACTGCCGAACCTGCTCGACCAGCCCGTACCCGTTCAGATCGAATCTGCCAGCATGTTCATGATGCTGGCCGGCTTTCTGGCCGCGTGGCGTTGGGAGACCTTTGGCGGAATCCTGGCGACTTGCGGTTTCGCATCCTTCTTCGCGACGGAGATGGTGACCAATGGCACTCCACCCGGAGGTATGATCCCATTCTTCGCGATCCCCGGCGTTCTGTTCCTTGTCAGCCGTGTAATCACAAGTTCATCACCGTCTCCACAAACCGCCTCGGATTGATGATCTTGCCCTTGTTGAACGTGGTGCCGGTCGCATAGAGATGCTTCCGGATCGTTCCCGGGGTCAATTCGGGATTCATCTGGAGCCCCAACGCCGCGACGCCGGCGATGAAAGGTGCGCCCCAACTGAGTCCGCCTTTGCTCCAGAAGATGTACGCGTCGTCGGCCTCCCAGTGGGCGGTGGTCCGGTTGTCGACCGGGGCATACAGCAGTCGCGGTTCGTCGACCGGACGGTTTCCTGCGTGATACCAGAGGCGGTACTTGTTCGAATCGTCTCGGTCCTCGAATACGGGACAACCAACGCCAAGCATGTTTGCACTGCAGTGAATGACGTAGATTCCCTTGGACTCGGCCAACTGAAGAACCTTCTGCCATCGGGCAAGATTCGGCTCTCGGGAGAAGCCCTTCGATACGGAAACGACGCGGATCTGTTCTCCCTTCGGTTTTCCTTCGTTGTGGGCCATGATCTGTTCCACCGCTTCGCACCGGTATTTGAAGTCCCGCTTCCAACTTGGCTCGGCCCAGAAATGGAGCTTCGCGTCGGGAGCGACGCCACATTCCCGGCCAACCAGCAGGCTGGCAACAGCGGGTCCGTGCATCTGCGGCGGGACTTCTTCGCAATCGATCGCGGTGTATTGGACTAGCTGAGACTTGTACTCTTGGTGGCCCTGCAAGAGAGGTTGATCGATGATTGCGACATGGACGCCTTTTCCCGTCACACCACGCTCGTGGAGTTCACGCACGCCCAAACCGGGGCACTTGCCCCATTGGAGGACACGTTTTGGATTAAAGTCCTTGGGAAGCATCTCTCTTGGCGGCCACGCAGTAAACGAGTCGAACGTGTTCTTGAAAAGGTCGACATTTCGCAGGTCCATTGTCGTGAGGTCTTTCCCTTTCCGTTGGAGCATCACGGCTCGCAGATCCTCGAACTCATCGATCGTTTTCTCTTCAGGACTCTGCGCCATCCCTGGTGAATTGTCAGGCTGGCCAGCGGATTCCTGCTGAGCATCGGTCGCCGCAACGAGGCCCAGAACGGTCAAGAGAACGGCTGCAACCGTCAAACCGTACGAGAGCCATCGATAGATGGGGATCATCTCAATCCTCCACAGAAGAGCACTTACGAACTGGTCCACCTGCCTGACAAACAGACAGCGTATGATGCCTTGTAGCTCAAGACAAGGTCCGACATCCGGGACCGGCGCTCGGCTCTCGACGAACCGTTACGGCGAGCGGCAGATGAGTTCTTGCCTGTAGCAGCGTCTCTCCGAGACGCTGATGCGAGTCTCGGAGAGACTCGCCTACGAGAGGCAGGTAAACTCCTATCTGCCGGTCGCCTAAGACTACTCTGTCGTGCCGGTCGGTGCCGCGATTGTGAAGGTGTCCTTTTCCGCGGCTACTTCCCAGCCTTGGTCAAGATACAGTCGTTCCAGAAGCTGCCAGATGGACAGTTCAGCCGCCTGGAGCGCTACGCTTCGGTCCTTGGACGGAGGCGAGGTCTGGAACTTGGCCCGCGAGTCAGTCGCTGCCGTGAGCACGCTGCAGAGTTCCGCGACCGAGTAGGATCGTGCTTGGACTTGCACTAGCGTGTCCAGTGCCATCAGGGCCCGAGGGCCAACAAAAGACGGCCCCTCGGGATCGGTCCACGGAATGTTGACGGTCTTCGTCACGCCGTTGCGAATCTCGAGCTTGACAGCCCGAGCGAAAATCGCCGGAGATTTGAAGTTCGGATAGAGCCCCATACTGTACGCGAACGCCGCATAGTCCCCAGGCGGAAGATTGCGCAGACGGCAAGACTGACCGGGGACCAATATGATCCGCACCATGTCGTCACGAAGAATCCGTCCCAGGCGATGGTCCTCGGGATGGAAGAATTGGCGGCCGATCCACAACAGCCGGCCCGGATCGCGGCTGATGACGAACGCAACGAAGGCTTGGTTCTTAACCGTGTACGGGTCCTTCGCGACGTTGATGGTGATCTCGGACTTGTGTCCCAGAGGCGGCATTTCGCGGACGATGCTCTCCCCCGCCCCCACCGTTACCGACTTGGTACTCGAATGATAAGTAAGCTCGCGGGCCGTCGTGGAAAGGGCCGCTTTCGTCTCTTCGGGCGTCTTGTCGCGAATCATGGAACGCAGTTCATCGTCGGACGGGCCGATTTGCATCACGTCAATCGAGTATTCCCCGGCCGGCAATTCGCCGAATCGCGCGCGACCGTCCTTGACTTTTTCGGTCCGCATTGTCGTGCGAGGCCAATCCTCGCGCGGCGGGACGAAGATCGGGCCGGCCTTCGATTCGAGGCGAATCCAGGTTTCTCCCGTCAATGGACGTTTGTCACCGTCAACCGCAGTTACTTCGATAGTCGCCCCAGCCTCTAGCCTCACATCAACATGAACCGCCGGTTTCGCGTTTGACACCGCCACGAACTGCTCGTGTCGAACGTAGTCGGGGCACGTGACATAGAAAGGATGCTGGTCGGAGAACGCTACATTCTCCAGTACATATCGCCCCTCGGTGTCGGCTTCGCCGGTGACGTAAATTCCCTGTTCACGGAAACGTCCAAGGTTGGATCCACCAGCGTCTCCCGAGCGGTCGATGGCTACGTATGCGCCGGACACCGGTTTTCCGGTGGCCGCATCCGTGACGACGCCAGACACTGTTCCACGCGTTGCCCTGGAGGCGGAATCTTCATCTGCCGGACCAACAGAGGTCTTGGCTGGAACCGGAGGTGAGTCCGTGCTGGTCGAATTGATGCGATCTTCGCTTTCGTCGTCAAACGTCAAGCCTGTCAGGAGATCATCAGGCGTGCCTTCGATTGGACCGTAGTAGTGCAGTGTGCTTGCACCGCCTGGATCCCATTGGATGTAGCAGACGTTTTTCTTGGGCAAGTAATACAACTGGCCAAACGGGGCCGTGACCGTCGGGCCAGACGGAAGCGGGAAACGTTTGACGTCCGCTCGAATCCGGTACTCGCCAGCCACACCAGGCGTCGGCTCGAAGATCTCGATGTCTTCGTATCGAGTGGCCGCGGGCACGCCGCCGATCAACGCTTTGATCTTCTGGTCTACCGAGAGTCTGTTAGATCGTGGGAGGATCGTCACATCAAGAGGCGCAGGCTTGTGCTCGCCGATGGCTTTGCCGTCGGCATCACGCAGGATGACTTTGAATTGGATTTTTCCGGGGCCGGGCTTGGCCTCCGATTGTTCGGCACCGTAGACGGGACCCCAAGGCTGCCAGCGCAACACGGTGACGCCCCGGTGAAACACGGTCGCTGAGGTCTCGGAATCGCGCATCGAGTGATCCGTCGTGCAGAAGAACGCTCCGCCATCTGTGGTCAGAGTCGAATGGATCTCGATACGCGCATCTTGCGGGAGGGGTTCTTTGCGTTGAGGAGCGAAGAATACATGCGCCCGAGCCTCCGCACCGATGCGGAACGTCTCTGGGAAGATCTCGGCGCGGACCATGAGTCGGTTGCGATCGCCAGCCCATTCCGTGCCTTTCTTGACGATTGGAGATGGCTTTTCGTCTGCGGATATGACGGCCAGCTTGCCGGCCTTTTCGAGCGCGGTTCGGAGTCTTGGATGGAACCTTCGTTGGTCGTTTTCGCGAAGGGCGCCGGGATAGCCCGCGGCGATTTCGAACAACGGCGGCGACAATTCGAAACTCGGATGGATGATGGTCGGCCCGTCGTAGGCGATGGAACTGGACGGGCTGATGACACGACCCTCGTAAAGCACGCCCGCAGCATCGCGTGCCTGAAACTCGCGTCCTCTGGCAACGTGTGGGCCCTGCAGTCCCATCAAGTCCACCGCCTTTTCACGCTTCAGTTCGACCACCTGCCGCTCCCAGTCGAAGCGGACGATGTCGTCCAAGGCAAATAGTACGTCGTCCGTGCCCTTCACGTTCCAATGCAAGTGTTCTGGCCGACGAGCCGAATCTGGCTTCTCGCCACGAATCCTCTTGATCGCTGCAGCCGCAAACGATCGCAGGTCGGCCGATTCGTCTTCCAGGGCTTTGGTCAAAGCCGGTATCGCCTTGCTCGCTCTTGGGCCAATGCCGCCCAGCGCTATCGCTGAAGTATTACGCGGGCCTTCGGATGGATCCTTCAGTAGCTTGATCAGCGCCGGCACGGCCTCCGCCGCATCGGGGCCAAGCTCTGCAAGCGCGTGTGCCGACCAGGCTCGTACGTCGGCGTCTCGGTCGGTTAGGGCCTTGATGAGCGCTGGCACAGCAGCCCGCGTGTCGACGATCCGTTTGCCGGTCCATTCTCCGCGCAATTCGATGAGTACCAACGCCGCGTTGCGACGCATTTGAACATCGTCGTCTTGAAGCGTTGCAGCCAGAGTCGGTACGGCCTTAGCTCCCAGGGCGCGCAATCGGGCCAGGATTTCGAGTCGCCGTGCTTCGATCGGGTCAGGCCGTCCGTCAGACCGAGGCCGCCTAGCCTGCATGGACATGCCGCGCATCCGCTCGACCAGTTTCTCGGCGCCGCTGGACGATTTCACTATATCGTCTTCGACTTCTGCCGATTCTGTTGCGGTCGTTTCGTCGGATTCTCTCTCGGGCTGTGCGGCAACAGCCACGTATCCCACATACAGAACGACCAGCAGGAGTACACTGAGCACACCCCCCAGAACCCTCGTGCGACGAACACCGTCGTCCGCGGCCACCCCCAGGATCCGGCGAACCCGAGCCAGAACTGTGTAATCGCGTTTGTCTCTGGCCGCCATTGCAGGTCCGATGGCCGCTCGTTGTTGTTCCAGCGAGGCCAATGCCTCGGCATACTCGACTCGGCTCCCACAAACCGCCACTGCCATATCGTCGCAACAGTGTTCGCGCTCGGCTCGAATACGTCGTGAGATCCACCACACCGCTGGATGGAAGAACAGAAGCGTTTCGACAACCGTCTGCAGCAGGTTCACCACGTAGTCGTAGCGCCGGATGTGAGCCAGTTCATGAGCGAGGATCGCGTCGAGTTGACCGGTCGACATTCCCGAAATGCAAGCCAGCGGAAGGAGAACGATCGGTCTGCACCAGCCGATCGCTATGGGCACTTGCGTCAGTGACGACACCAACAATCGCACGGGAACGGAGACGCTCAAACGATCCGCAAGAGCGCTCATACGATCCGCCAGCGACGTTGGCGCGGGCATCGTACCGACGAACTTCAACCGTCGCGCGACGAACCAACCACCGACATTCCACAACGACAAGAACGTGACGCCTGAAAGCCAAACGAGGGCCATCCACGGCGTCCATGGGGATATCACCTGTTGGCATCTGGCGACCAACGACTGCGTCGATGCCAACGGCGCAACTGTGGCCGGTGTGCGCTGCAAAGGCGGCGATCCAACATCAACGGACTCGACCACCGGGCCCAAGCCCTCGGGAGCGAGGGCCGGCATGTCCGCGTCGGCTGGGCTCGCCGCCAAACGCAACTCAGTGCCGCCATCTCGTCTTATGCCGTCGGCACCTGTCTCGACAATCGAATCGTTGACTCCGATCCAGTACGTGACAATCGGAGCCACGAACATGGCCGCCAACGCTACGCATGCGACTACGTATCGCGCTCGCGCCGACCGATGGCGAAGCGCGACCAGCAACACGGAACAGGCTGCCCAGATGACGGCGAGTAGCCACAACGAGTGCAGCAGAGCCCATCCGACCCGATGTGCCACCGTCGACGATAGCAAGTCTGTAAGCCAAGTCATTGTTCGGCTCCTTTAGCTTTGTCGATCAATCGCTGCATTTCCGAAAGCTCCTCGGCCGACAGACGATTGGCCGAAAGCATCCGCATAACCAACTTCTTCGCCGAGCCACCGAATGCCTTTTGCATGAGTTCGTCGACCATATTCAGTTGCGTCTGGTCTCTGGTTTCGGCAGCCTGATACAACTGCGGTCGCACCGAATCATCGCGATCTACCAGTCCTTTCTCGCGCATGACTTGAAGCATCTTCAGGGTGGTCGAGTATCCACGGTCACGTTGCGGGATCAGAGCATTGTGGACTTGTCGAACGGTACTTGGCCCGCGATGCCAAAGTACGTCTAGAATCTGCAGTTCCACGTCGGTGGGCTGCGTTGAACGGGGTCGGGGCATAACAGGGCACCTCCGCCTACCAGTGTGACAGCCGCTTCATTGACAAAACCACCTATGCAAATGACGAATTACTTCGTCAGATCGTTTTCATAATAACGAAAGAATTCGTCAAGTCAATGGAATCACGGATGCCCTGGGCCGAAAAGCTCCGCGGGACGCTGGTCGGGAGACATAAAGGTTGGAAGTTGTGAACAAGAAGCAGGATCGATTCCGATCCGGTTCACGAAGTGGGATCTTCGGCTCCGCAAGGCCTGCTATCGGCACTGCCGCGATACATACGGCTGAATATCGGCTTCTACAGCAGGTCCCTTCCAATCGAGAATGCTTTCCCGATTAGTCCACCAACTCCATAGTACGTGTTCGCTCCCGGTGCGAACGACATGGGTCTCATCTTTTCCATTTCGGGAAATCCGTCTTCGCCCAGCACGGCTTCGTCAGCCTTGACATCCAGAATCTCACCGACGAACTGCGTATGCGCTCCCAAATCGAACGTGTGCAGCAGCCTGCACTCCACGACTAAGGGAAATTCGCCCACGTAGGGCGCATCGACCAAATCGCTCCTGACTGCCGTCAGGCCGGTCGCCGCAAACTTGTCTACCTTCGCACCGGACGCGATGCCGAAGTAGTCAGCTTCCTTGACGTGTTCTTCGGACGGAATGCTTACGGTGAAGGCATTGTGCCTAACGATCCCAGCGTAGCTGTGGCGTGCCTTGCGGAGCGAAACGGCAACACATGGCGGATCGGAGCAACAAACACCACCCCATGCGGCCGTCATGGCGTTGGGCTTGCCAGTCTCGTCGAAGGTGCCCACGAGCCAAACCGGCGTGGGATATACAAACGTGTCGGTGCCAAGCGACTTCCTCACAATTCCCTCCTCATGTAAACAGGACCAGGCAAGGATCAACGACGAGCGGCTAGAATCGTATCCCGTCGTCGCAAACCCAAGCTAAGAGACATATCCTTTCCGTTATCGGTGCGATCATAAGAGTTTCCCCTTCATCACCGTGACGGCCTGCCCGCCGAGCATGGTTCTATCCTCCTTCATTCGGACTCGCACTAAGCCCCCTCGGGCCGAGGCTTGAAACGCCGTCATCTCGGTCTTGCCGAGTTGCTCGCTCCAATACGGCCCTAGACAACAATGGGCCGATCCGGTCACTGGGTCTTCGTCGATACCAGCGCCGGGTGCGAAGTAGCGGGAAATGAAATCGAAGTGCGGATCGTCGGACGTGCTCGTCACAATGACGCCCCGCATCGAGATTTGCCGTAGTTGAGCAAAGTCGGGTTCTAGCGAACGAACAGCCTGCTCGGACTCGACGACGAGAAACCTGTCGAGCTTTGATTTCCCAACGAAGGTGGGAAGGACGCCGAGGGCATCGAGAAGTCCCGCTGGTGGTTCTGCTTCCTGTGCCGGTGTCGCAGGGAAATCGAGTTCGATGAAGTTGCCTTGCCTCGACGCCGTAAGGACACCGCTCTTCGTGTGAAAGCGGATCGGCTGCCCCTCGTTAACAACCCCCTCGGTCCAGAGAACGTGAGCCGACGCCAACGTCGCATGGCCACACAAGTCGACTTCGATGGCGGGAGTGAACCAGCGAAGCCGGAATCCGTCGTCCTGTTCAATTAGGAATGCCGTTTCCGACAGATTCATCTCTGCAGCCACGGCCTGCATCCATTGGTCGTCCCGGTCATCGGGAAGAAGGCAGACAGCGGCGGGATTTCCCGCAAACGGGCGATCTGTGAACGCATCCACTTGGAAAAGCGGGATTTCCATTTCAATTCCTCGTTGAGGGTTTAGCCAGCCGCCATATCTACCATACTAACGGTTTGAGGCACGCCCGGATACAATCTCGACACTGCTGGCGGCATCCTGGTTCGTGCCTCGATTGCCGGCGACTAACCCTCGCACGGAGCTAACGATTGCGATGACGACCCTTCTGATGTTGCTCCTTGTTTCAGGCGTCGGCCAGCTTGCGCCGGGCAAACCAAACGAGATCCCTGTGCTTGAGAAGGTCCGTCAGCACATCAAACCTTTGCCCTACCCGTTATCCGACCGGCTACCGATTCTCACATGGCAGAGCCGGGATTTCCCAACAGGGCTAGAAGACGGACGAGTCGCGGACGTGCAGCAGCTTCTTATGGATCGGGGAATCTCAACTTTGTGCAATCCCGTTGCCTCGGCATCGAGAGCAGAGGACTACATCCCGGTTTTGAAGTATCGACAAGAGCGTGGCTTTCCCGTGTGCATCTTGCCCCAGGGATGGATTCAGGTTCACTTCGTGCCCGACAGACGAGGACGGTACAAGGCCCCGCACCAGCCGCCAGCCGAGGCGAGCGAGGAGTATCCATGTGCGTCTGCATTGCGGGATAGCCGTATCTTAGAAAGAGGCGCAACCCAAACGTCCGATGTACTGACGCTTCTTAAGGATCATGGGATCGACGTCTCAGTGCTGCTCGTGGACTTCGAGTCCGGCGCATACTTGCGGAACACCGGCGACCAGGAAGAGGCTGTTCGAGAACAGGCAGCGATGGCACGGAGGTGCCCACAGTGCGTTGATTCATTCACGGACGAGGTCCTGTCTACACTCGATGGTTATGCCAAGGTCGTTGACCAATCACGGGCCTTGGCCATCCGCAACATGTTAAGCGCCCCAGCCCGAGAGATCTTCCCGGACCTTCACGTCGGCAACTACTACGCTTGGCCGATCAACCGAGTGCCGAGACCAGAAGGGCGTTGGCCAGCCTATGGGTACGAGGGAAGCGGGATGAACGTGGCTATGCCACGGGTCTACATGAACGCAGGCTGGGGCGGTGCTGGCCGAGATCAGGATAAGATGAATTGGAACGCCTTCTATTGCTGCTTGGAAGGATTTTCGCCAGCCGCCTCGGTGTTGCGAGAAGATGAACTGCTGATTCCGTGGGTGCATGTTTGGCTTGGTGGCCGGTATCTCGATTTCGTCATGCGTGGTCGCAAACTCCCGGAACCCTGGGTCATGAGCGAGGTGGCCTGCCACATGATGCTCCGTGGAGCCGAGACGTTCGCCATTTGGATGGACACGCCCGATGAGTTTCCCGCAGACTACCCCTATCCCGAATATGAAGCCATGGGCCAATTCGTCTACGACGTGAAGGGCGTGCAGGAGGGCTTTGGCGAGATGCTCCAATTCAACTCCTTCTTGCGTCGAGCCGAACCCATGACATTCGACGTACCGGGGCAGCGAAGTGAACTTGGGCCGCAAACCGCAACGTGGTCGGGGATGATCGCCGACGACAAGGCGATGGTCAGAACCGTCTCGTTCGACGAAGGCTCGGTCGTCACCAAGACGGTGAAGATATTTGGCCGACCAGTGAATCTCTCTTTTGGACCACGGGGGTGCAACTTCTGGGTCCATCCAGACGGTAAGGTCGAAGCGGTTGATTGAGCCAGACTTTGGTCTCAAGAGTGTTTCGTTGGGGCATATTCGAGCCTGCGTACTCGCCCCGCTCGTGGGAATGGCACGTACGCGATTCGCGCATTGTCTTGTCACGGCTCGCACGACGCGATTGGAGACCTGACGCCGCCGACTCACCATCCTGCTCACACCTGCAAAATCTACTGGGCACGTGGCAACGGTTGCCACGTGCCCTGTTAGAGTCAATGGCACGCCTACACGGTCATCACACTCCCATGAACCAGGGCTCCATCGAACACCAACGCCGAGGCATGATCGCCACTATCGGATGATGCCCGATACTCCTCGCCTTCACCGATCGCCTGGGTCTGCTCCCAGGAAAAATCACGAGCGCTTTCCATGAATCGTTCGACATCATCATCAGTAACATGCTCGTCGGTCTTCCCGGCTTCCAAGGCATCAAAGACCACGCCAGAGAGCAGGCGGTCCCAGACTTTCTGGCACGTCACAGGTTTGTCGAAAACGTCGATGGAAACCATTCGATCACCCACAGCCACGGCCATACCGGTTGCACCTTCGACATACTTGAGCCGCTCCCGGTACTCGGCTATCCGCTCGTGGTACGTGTCGAAAGCATCGGACATTGCCGCCGTACCAGAAGAGACATCATGGCATGCGTGCAGGCAAGCGACCTGATTCCAAATCTCACCTTGATCAGAGCGATGGCCACGTTTCTTTCTGGTCGAGTCGGTGACTGACCGCTTCATTGCATAACGGAGTTTCGAAGGAGAATGCGAGCCGCTCGATCCAAACCTACGGGACTTGTAACGCCATCGGCCTTGTTCGACGCAACTTACCGGGATCTTGGTCTTGGTGCGCGCTGCTATCAGGACGCTCAAATTCAAGATCCGATTCTGCTTGGCCCCAACAAGCTCCTCGCCTTCGAGGAAAAGAACACGGGTGTCGCCCCTGTTTTCGACCGACAGGTCAGGCACGGACCCGCCCTCATTTATTTCCTCCACAACAACCGATTCATCGGCCAAGGCTTCCGGCGAAAGGCGGTACTCCACGCCGCCGTTCGTGTCGGTGAAAAGCGGAAACACAGATAAGGCTTCATGTCGGAGGGGATCACCAACACGAAGTTTTGGAATAGCGACGGTCATGGCAGCCTCCTTTCAAGATAGACGGGAACCCACAAAGGACACCAGACGATATCCAGAGGTTCGCCTGGTGAATTGTTTGCCGTTGGCCCAATACCGGCAAGCAGCACCGAACCTCCCCACCCATATCCGTGTCCCAAAAGACATGGATACAAACCTACTCAAAACCAAGTTCGAGAAGCTGGGAGCCAGGGCCAAGATTCGGCCGTTGGCTCGCAACCGCTGGCAGCCTGATCCGGGCCGCGTGGTGATCGACGTCCGCCACGACCGTCATGGCGAGTTCTTCGACATCCAGGCGGACAGTGAGGCTGACGTGCAGGTGCTGGACGTGCAGCCCAGGGACCGCCATCTACTATTGATGGTTCGTCATCCCGCCGATCGCGCCGGCCTGCCCGACACCAAGGAGAAACTCCTCTGCGGACACGATGAGCGTCACTGGTTCGTTGCCGGCGTGTCGGACCGTGTCCCCGTCAGCAGCGTGGTGACGGCCAAGGAAGCGTTGAAGCCCGATGGCGTGCGGAGCCGAGAGCAGGGAAAACGAGGCAAGCGGGCTAAGCGGCAGCGGCGTAAGACTGACGTGTTCGTCCGCCAGGGCGAGTGGTTCTTCATCCCGGCCCCGGACGTTCAGGTCAACGAGAAGCTGATCCTGACCAACGAACCGATCCGTCGCGGGCGTGGCAAGCCCCACATGTGTGAGGAACTGTACCGGGACGGCGGGACCACCGTTTATGTCTGCCGTCAGCGCCCGAACGGCCTGACGGTAGATCAGTACCGGAAGTTGCTGAAGACCAACCCGGACACCGCCAAGTGGAACTGGCGGATCATGCGGCGCAACCCGGTGGCCTATGTACGGGGCAAGATCAGCCACCCCGACCACGCCACCATTCGCCTGGACGGCTGGCACCGGGTCGCCATGAATACCGAGAGTCAGTCCAGTACGGTTGCATTTCTGGATTGAAGTTGGCAAAGTCTGATAATGACAGCACCCCACCGCCTGGTACCGGCGGCTGGGGTGTTTTCGTATGCTTGACTGGGATCGCACATCCCTGATACGGTGCCGCACATGAAACAGGAATTATGTTGACAATCCTCTGGGACAACGATGGCGTGCTGGTAGACACGGAGGGACTGTACTTGCGCGCCACGCAGGAAGTCCTACGGTCGGTGGACGTTCCTCTCACCGCGGACCAGTTCAAGGAAGTCTCCCTGCGCCGGGGCGAAAGCTGTTTCGTTCTGGCCGCCGAGCATGGCATCACTGATGACGAGATCACACGACTGCGGACCGAGCGGGACCGGAGGCATGCCGAGTTGCTGGGATCGCAGTCGTGGGCCGTCGACGGAGCGGAGGAAGTGCTGCGGTCGCTGTACGGTCGAGTACGGATGGGCGTGGTGACCAGTGCTCGGAGAGTGCATTTCGAGGCCGCCCATGCCAGCACGGGGCTGCGCCAGTATCTCGACTTCGCGTTGACTCGTGAAGACTACAAAGAGAGCAAGCCAAACCCGGAACCGTACCTGACGGCGCTCGTCCGGCACAACCTGCGGCCAGAAGACTGTATCGTGGTCGAAGACTCGGAGCGAGGCTTGGCAGCCGCGACCGCAGCCGGCCTTCGTTGTCTAGTGGTGCTCAATCACTGGACTCAGGACGGCGATTTCGGCGGGGCCGATCGGGTGCTACAGTGCATTCGAGATGTACCACGCGCGGTCCTGGATTGAGCCGCGTTCCCCAAGGAGTCCAGGCATGGAAACTGCTTCTTGCCATAAACAAAGGACGCTGGACGGGTGCCACGGTAAGATGGCATTGTGCTCTGTAATGACAATCGAAACAGGGTTTGGTCAATGAAACAACGCAACGCGACAACGATTCTCACCCTGCTGTCGGTTGTCCTGCTGACAATCGAAATCGACGCGTACTCGGCCACTGCGCAAGATCGCGCACCACGAGAAATCTTCCTGAGCGAGACGCGGCTGGATACTCTGAAGGGGCGTATCGAACAACGCACCGAGCCGACGTATTCGGCATGGCTTGATCTCAAGGCCCGTGCTGAGAGACTGCTTGACCGTCAGCCCCACGCGCCCGAACACTGGTATGTGCCCGGCTATTACCGGGACGCCACGGGCCATTCACAAGCGAAGCGGGGCTTGCAGGACGATGCCAACGCGGTCTACGAGCTGGCCCTGTGCTGGCGGATGACTGGAGACGAACGCTATGCCCGATCCGCTGTCCGCTTGATCGACGGCTGGGTGAACACGGTCCGTTCGACCAGCCGGAAAGACGACTCGACGCTCTCGTTCAGTTACCACTTCCCGGCGATGATCTTTGGTGCGGATCTGCTCGCGTCATGGACGGGGTTCTCAGCGGATCGCCAGGATGCCTTCCGGGGGTTCTGCCGCGAGAAGGCGTTGCCACTGAACACGATGGCCCGGAATAACAACTGGGGCAACTGGGGGTTGGTTCTGGTGCTGGCCTGCGCCAGATATCTGGACGATGACGAACTGCTGGAGCGTGGCGAGCAGCGGTGGAAGGAACTGCTGGATCGACAGGTAGACAATCGCGGCCACCTACACCACGAAGTCCGGCGCAGCGGCGGCATGCGCGGCATCTGGTACTCACACTTCTCCCTGCTTCCGCAGACAATCGCGGCCGAAATCCTACGTGTTGCAGGCCGCGACCTCTACGACTGGCGTTCTCCCGAGGGCCACACGCTTCGCCATGCGTTCGAGCCGCTGGCAGGCTGGACCCGCGATCCTGCATCGTTCCCGTACTGGGACGGCGACGCGGACCAACTGCGTGGCGTGACCTACTTCAGCTACTTCGAGATCCTCCATGCCCGTTGGCCAAATGAAGATGCCGCAGTGCTGCTACGCGAGTCTCGGCCCACGACGGCCCGCCACAGTGCCCCGGTGCTGACCTTCACCCACGGCGACTTGCTACGAGACCGACCGTGACGCGACCGCAGCGTGGAGGTGCGCTGCTGGGATCGTGCCACGATGGCAGAGGGGGCTCAGTCGTTGTCTTGGACTCGCTGATTTCGCCACGAAGTCGTAAGTATGCAACTCGCTTCATATGACGCGCACCGATGCTTCCTTGGCCCCACAGCGTCTGGTAGAGTTTACGGGTATCCCGTCAAGTTCGACTGTTTGACTTCGCCTTGGCCACCTGCCAGCTTGTCTGGCGGGAGCCC
>CAZUAH010000137.1:0-28498 GCA_964617665.1 uncultured Pirellulaceae bacterium | reverse complement strand
CCGTTGCGAGGCGTGATTATTCGCGGTAACCACATTGTCGGTGGCGTTGATCTACCCAGTCCCAGCGATTGCTTTATCGAGCACTTCAATCTGGTATACCAGGCGGCAGGACTCCGTGTCATTTCGGCAGAGGCGATTCACGAACACGAGGCCACTTCGTCCCTGCAGCCACCGCAGGGCCGCCCCGCAGGCTCGAGCGCATCGGCAAAATCCGCCTAATCGTCCTAATCTCGGGCGAAAAAGCTGGGCATACTCTGCCGTTACAGCGGCGCAGGCAGCATGGGGTATATTTGATCGGCTTGCGCAAATGTATGCGCCCACTACCTTTGGAGTAGAAGAGAGACATAGACCATGAGCAAGATTTCGTCATTCCGTGTAGGCTTTGGCTCGGCACTACTGACGACCCTCCTGACCACCGCGGCAATGGCGGCGGATAAAGACGAGGTGTCCAAGCCGGACAAGGAACCCGAAGCCTCGGCAACGCCTAGTGAATCGACCTCGAAAACCACGACTACGGTCAAAACACCTTCCACAACGACGAAGTCGACCACGCCAAGCCATACGGTCGTGCTGAAGGACGCGAAGCCAATCGCGGGTCTGATCCCGCTGTATCAGAAAGAGACGAAACTGTACGCGGAGTTCAGTTCGAGCCATTACGCGAGCGAGTATCTTGTCTTGATCTCGATCGCTCGCGGCATAGGACAAGGCATGCTGCTGGGCGGCATGACCTGGGGGTTTGGCGACGATTGGGTGTGGAAGTTTCGCAAGGTCGGCAAGAAGGTTCACATCATCCGCCGCAACGTGCGCTTCAAGGCCAACAAAGACACCCCCGAGGCTTCTGCCGTACGCAACGCCTACACGGACAGCGTACTGTTCAGCCTGCCGATCGTAACCAAAGGCCCGAAGGGCGGCGATTTGGTGGATCTGTCGCCCGTGTTCATGAGCGACCTTCCACAGATCTCGTTCACGTTGCCAGGATTCTCGTTTTCTGCCAGCAAGTCGACTTGGGGCGCGGTCAAAGGATTCGAAGGCAATGTCGAGCTGGAAGTTGCCGCAACCTATGCCTCCAGTGGCCGCCTCAGCTTCGACACCGTACCCGACTCGCGAGGTGTCACGCTGACGGTTCACTATTCGGTCAGTAAGATTCCGACCACGGGCTACAAGCCGCGCCTTGCGGACGACCGTGTTGGCTACTTCCTGACGGTGGTCAAGGACTTCTCGAAGAAGAACAGCGAGGATCAGTTCGTTCGCTACATCAATCGCTGGCGGTTGGAGAAGGCAGATACGTCGGCTCCCATTTCTCCGCCCAAGGAACCAATCATCTTTTGGATCGAAAAGACAGTTCCTTTCAAGTATCGAAAACCGATTCGCGAAGGCCTGTTGGAGTGGAACAAAGCGTTCGAGAAGGCCGGCTTCGTGGACGCAATCGAAGTACGCCAGCAGCCTGACGACGCGGATTGGGATCCAGAAGATATCAACTACAACACGTTTCGCTGGATCACTTCGAACGCGGGCTTTGCCATGGGGCCTTCGCGCGTGAATCCATACACAGGTCAGATCCTAGATGCGGACATCATTTTCGACGCTGATTTCCTGACATACTGGAAGCAGGAATTTGAAACGCTGACGCGCGAGAGCATCGCTCGGACGACGGGCGGCGACTTGGAGGTTCCATCAACGGGTGTGGGGCATGCAACGGTGGGTGACACTGTCGGCATGCCGTCAAAGCACGCGGCTTGCCTGCTGAACCGCGGCATGGCTCGTCAGTTGGCATTCGGTGCCGCAACGATCATTGCACGTGCTGACCCGAAGCAAACCGCCGAATTGCAGGAGCGGCTGATTATGCAGGGCCTCAAGGAAGTGACCATGCACGAGGTGGGGCACACGCTTGGCTTGCGACACAACTTCAAGGCCAGCACCTATTTGAGCTTGAAGGATATCAACGATCCCGCCAAGGCTCGCAAGAGCGGAATGGTCGCTTCCGTGATGGACTACGCCCCGACAAACATCGTGCCCAAGGGTGAAGAGCAGGGCGACTTCTTCACCACGATGGTCGGACCGTACGACCACTGGGCTATCGAATACGGGTACAAGCAGTTCTCGGGCAGTGAATCCGAGGAATTGAAGAAGGTTGCCGCCCGCAGCGGCGAGCCGGCGTTGAAATACGCTACGGACGAAGACACTCGAAGTACGGATCCAGATCCTGAGTCAAACCGGTTCGACTTGGGCAACGACACTCTGGAGTTCGCCAAGCAACGTACGGCCCTGATGAAGGAGTTGATTCCCGGCTTAGTGGACCGTGTCGTGAAGGACGGTGACGACTACACCAAAGCCCGCAAGGCTTTCAATGTCATCTTGGGTCAGTATGGCGAGGCGATGTTCTTTGCCGCGCGCTACGTCGGTGGCCTGCACACCAGCCGGAGCCACAAGGGCGACAAGGACGGAAAAACGCCGATCGCATTGGTTGATCCGAAAAAGCAACGCGACGCGCTGGCGCTATTGGAGGGCCAGGTCTTCAACGACAAACCGTTCCATTTTCCGCCCGAACTCTACAATCAGTTGGCCGCCACCAACTGGAATCACTGGGGCATCAGTGATTCGTTGCGCAAGGACTATCCGGTACACGACGTGCTTCTGATGTGGCAGGAACGTATCCTGGCCCAGTTGATGTCGTCTATCACCCTGGAACGCATCCACGATTCGGAACTCAAGGTGCCGGCCGACCAGGATGCCTTCACAACGGCGGAACTCGTCGAACGTCTGACGAAGGCCATCTTTGCCGAGGTGGACGCGATCAAGGGCGACGGCAACTTCACAAACCGAAAGCCGGCCATCACCAGCCTGCGACGTAATCTGCAGCGCAGCTACTTGAAGGACCTCTCGTACCTGGCAATGGGTCGCACTGGCGCTCCGCAGGATTGCCAGACAGTCGCCTATGCAGAGTTGATGTCGCTGAAAGTGCGGATCGACGCTCTGCTGAAGAGGAACGCCAATCTGGACACCTATTCGCGGGCCCACCTGCAGGAATCGTCCAGTCGGATTCAGAAGGTTCTGGATGCGAAACTGTCCCTCTCGGGGCCCTAACGCGGCCAAGCGCAACCAAGTAGGCCAGTGCTCTGTCAATGCCTAATTCTCGGATAGCGAAACTGGTCAAGAGTTTCGGCCGAACCGTGAATCACCGAAAGTCTTGACGACTTCCGCTACGGCTCCGTCCCCAATTCTCAGAATTAACAGAGCGCTAGGTTTCCAGTACCGACCGTAAGAACCGTCCGGTATGGTTGTCTTCCGTCGCGGCAATCGTTTCTGGAGTACCAGTCGCGACCACGTGGCCGCCGGCTTCGCCGCCTTCGGGGCCCAGGTCGATGATCCAGTCCGCACACTTGATCACTTCCAGGTTGTGCTCGATGACGATCACGGTGTTGCCCCGATCGACCAACCGGCCCAGCACATCCAACAAGCGGCGGATGTCGTCGAAGTGCAGTCCCGTGGTCGGTTCGTCGAGCAAGTACAGCGTGCGGCCTGACTCGGCACGCGCCAACCGACTGGCTAGTTTGATACGCTGCGATTCACCTCCCGATAGCGTCGTTGACGGTTGTCCCAGACACAGGTACCCAAGTCCCACGTCGCGGAACGCCTGCAGCCAACGATGAATTGCGGGGAAGTTCTCGAAGAACGGCGCCGCCTCGTCGACGGACATGGCCAACACGTCGGCAATCGTCTTGTCGCGATACCGGACTTCCAGAGTCTGGCGATTGAAGCGAGCGCCACCGCATTCTTTGCAGGTCACGTACAGGTCCGGCAGGAAGTTCATTTCTATTTTCTTGACGCCATGGCCCTGACATTCCTCGCAACGGCCGCCTTTCACGTTGAAACTGAAACGGCCCACTCGGAATCCCCGCTGTTTGGCCTCGCGTGTGGCGACGAAGACCTTGCGGATTTCGTCAAACGCGCCTACATACGTCGCCGGTGTGCTGCGTGGTGTGCGACCGATGGGCGATTGGTCGATTTGAATGACCTTGTCGATCTGACTGGTGCCGCGAAGATGATCGAGCGGCCCGGGTTTTGACGCGACACCACCCAGTCGCCGGACAATTGCCCGCGCCAAAGTCTCGTTGACCAGCGAACTCTTTCCCGAGCCGCTTACGCCGGTAACGCATACCAGGGCGCCCAGCGGAAAACGCACATCGACCTTCTTGAGGTTGTTGGTCGCTGCCCCTTCGATGACCACGGACCGCGACTTGGCCACTCGGCGACGCTTCTTTGGAACGGTGATCTTCTGATCGCCGCGAAGGTAGCGGCCGGTGATCGAGTTTTCGCTGTCCGAAACCTCTTCCACCGCCCCCTGCGCGACGATGTGGCCGCCACCGGTACCGGCGCCCGGCCCTACGTCGATCAAGTGGTCCGCTTCGCGCATCATGGCTGCGTCGTGTTCGACCACCAGGACCGTGTTGCCTTGTTGTTGAAGGTCCCGCAGCGCGTCGATCAATCGCTGGTTGTCGCGTGAATGCAAGCCGATCGTCGGTTCGTCGAGCACGTAGCAGACACCCACCAGCCCAGATCCGATGCTGGTGGCCAGTCGCACGCGTTGCCGTTCACCGCCACTGAGCGTATCCGCCGCGCGGTCCAGGGTCAGGTAGTCGATGCCGACCTTCTCCAAAAACTCCAGTCGCTTGCAGATTTCGGTCGTCAGCGGCTCGGCGATGGCATTGGCTGAATCCGCAAACTCCAGCGTCGTGAAAAAATGTCTTGCATCAGCTACCGGCAGGCGACATATCTCATGGATTGTCTTGCCGCCGATGCGCACGCTATTGGCTTCTGGTCGCAGCCTTGATCCGTCGCAGGCAGGACAAGCGGTCGGCCCGCGAAACGCGGCCAACTCGTCGCGACGGTCTTCGCGAATCGCCGTTGCGAACTCCTTCTCCAGCATGGTGAAGATGCCAAGGAAAGTCTCATCGTCGCCGTGGAGCAGCTTTTCGAGCACTGTTGGTTTCAACGTGTTCAGTGGTGTATCCCACGCGAAACCATGGACGCGCATAAAATCCGACAGCTCTTCTTGACGCTTCTTCTTGGCCGCTGGCCGGCGGCTTTTCCAAGGCACGATTGCCCCATCGGCCAGAGACAATTCACGATTCGGCAGCACCAAATCGGGATCAAACTGTTCCAACCGTCCCAGACCCTCGCATTGCGGACAAGCGCCGTATGGACTGTTGAAACTGAACGTGCGTGGTTCGAGTTCCGCCAGGCTGACGTTGCATTCTGGACAAGCGTACAGCGTGCTGAACAAGCAGTCGTACCATCTCCCGTCTGGGCGATCGCCGTTCGAACCGTCCGTATCCAAGTAGCAGGCAACGACCCGTCCCTCGCCGTGACGGATCGCCAATCGCAGCGATTCGCCGATTCGCGATCGCACGTCCGATCGGATCTTCACGCGGTCGACGACGGCATCGATATCATGTAGCTGCCGTGGATTGATTTCCGGAAGCTGGTCAAGGTCGCAGATCTGACCATCCAATCGAATGCGTACGAAACCGGCCTTACGGACCTTCGCAAGTGTGTCGTCATGCTTGCCGCGACGCCCCCGAACCATCGGCGCCATTAGTATTGTCTTCGTACCTTCCGGCAGTTCCAGCAGGGCGTCCAGTATCTCGTTGGGCGTTTGCTGCCGTATCGGTTCTCCACACTGGTAACAGGACGCTTCGCCCAAACGAGCCATCAAGAGTCGCAAATAGTCGTAGATTTCGGTGACCGTCGCAACGGTGCTGCGCGGGTTAGCGTTTCCTGGTCGCTGGTCGATGCAGATAGTGGGCTGCAGACCTTCTATCAAATCCACGTCCGGCCGTTCCATCTGGTGCAAGAACTGGCGGGCGTACACGGACAAGCTTTCGATGTATTGACGCTGTCCTTCGGCGTATAACGTATCGAATGCCAGACTGCTCTTGCCCGACCCGCTGGGACCGGTGATCACGACCAATTGATTGCGTGGAATGTCGACATCCACATTCTGCAAGTTATGAACGCGCGCACCTCGGACGGAGATTCTCTCGGCGGTCGCCGTATCGTCCCGAACGGCCCCGTCACCGTTTCCGCTGGACGAAGGATTCCTCGACATCAACTCACCCCGTTCGCATGGTTCGGCCAGGTGGAAACTTATCACGCTACCAGAGCATCCAAAAAGTGACAAGGCCAACGGCTGGCCCGAGAAAACCAGGAAGAGCCTGCTACGACCACGCGGCGAATGCTATTTGTGGACGATTCCCATGCCACGGATGGCAGAGACGACTATTGCGTCTACAATCGCCACTGGCTGCGCCACTACTTGGTCCCAGTCGACGTGAAGCTCGGATCGTGGAACCTGCCCCAATTCGCGGAAGCGATGGTGGATATCTAGACGCTGAGTCCGATCGCCCGTAGCTGAATTCGCAAGAATTCGGACGATTCTGGCACCCCGCAGCGCCCCTGAACTCTCTCGAATCCAGCTATCGAACGCGCGATCGCTACCCTAGCTCGTAGAACCGAACCGCGTTGTCAGCAAACAGCTTCCGGCGTTGCTCTTCGCTCCGGTCCTTGACGACTTCTTTCAATGCCAATACCCACTCGCGCAGCGTGGCCACACGCGTGCAGACCGGCCAGTCGCTGGCGAACATAACGCGGTCCGGGCCGAAGGTGTCGAAGCAGTGATTGACGATGGGGGCTAGGTCGCCAGCGTTCCAGGTGTCGTGAGGAGCGCGAGCAACGATGCCGGAGATCTTGCAGACCACGTTCTCGCGTTTGGCCAATGCGATGATGCCGCGTCGCCATTGATCAGGATCGTGTGATGGCTTATCGGCCGAAGGGTTCTGGGCTCGCCTGTCGTCGCTCCAAAACGCCTTGGGATCCGCGTTCCCGCAGTGGTCGAGAATGAAACGAGTGTCGGGGCACCGGTCGACGACGCCTGCCGCCTCCGGCAAACGCTGCGGAGGCATACACAGATCGAAACGCATACCACGTTGGCCGAGCAGCCGTACGTCGTCAATGAATTCTTGCTTCAGGTAGAGGAAGTCGTTCCCATTGCCTCCGCGCGGAATGTGACGAACGCCTTTGACGTAAGGGCTTCCCTTGAATCGAGTGATGTAATCGCGGAATCCCTCCAAGCCGGGCTGGCCGCCGATCACGGCTGCAACCGTGGGATTATCGGTTTGTCGGCAAAGCTCGACGATGTATTCCGCCTCGGCAACCTTGTCCTCCGGCGCAACGGCCACCTCCATGTAGACGGCTTTCACAACATTGAGCCCGCGCGTCGCTTTCAGGTAATCCTCCATGACATAACTGCGGTGGAGCTTCGTTTCCTTCTTGAGCCACGGCGGCTGAATCTTGGTAAGATCCCAGAGATGTTGATGGGTATCGACGATCGGCAATGGTTTGTCCTCCGTGTCGGCTGCTAGAGCGGAAGTGGCGCCAAGTGCACCGACCGTGAACGCGCTTGCAGATAGATGTCGAACGAACTCACGTCGTGTTAACCTCATCGTGTGCCTCCATCGCTATCAACGTAGTATTTGACGCAGCGTCTAGCCCCAATCCATGGTTGCCGGCTGCGATCCTCAGAGGGCAAAGCTCCTGCTGAGCCGGCTCCTGCCCCCAGCGATCGGTTCGACCGCAGCCTCGCCCTCCCATTTCCCGAACTCACTCGTCTATTTGCGTAGTTTGGGTTCGTGAACGCGTTTACTCTCTAACTCTGGAGTCTCCCGGACCCAGATGTTGCGGAAACGCACGGGATTGCCGTGATATTGCAGGCCGATCGGCCCCTTGTCCGGATGCGCTTTGTAGCTGGGCGGACGATTGTACGGGGTGTCGCCCTGCAACTCGAAGTGGTTCTGGATCAGCACACCGTTGTGCAGCACGGTGATGAAGGCCGGGCTGATCAACTGGCCCTCTTCGTCAAAACGGGGTGCCTTCCAGATGATGTCGAAGGTCTGCCACTCGCCCGGCTTGCGACAGGCGTTCACCAGAGGCGGGTGCTGTTTGTAGATCGCCCCGCACTGGCCATCGAAATAGGTCTTGTTTTCGTACGAATCAAGCACCTGGACCTCGTACTTGCCCATCAGGAATACACCACTGTTGCTGCGTCCCTGCCCTTCGCCCTTAATCTCCTCGGCCGTGGCCCATTCGATGTGAACCTGGCAATCACCAAACTTGGGTATGCTCTGGATGGCGCCAGGACCTGCGGTCACACATCCATCCCCAACGATCCACTTCTCGGCCCCGGCCCACTGCGACATATCGGTCCCGTCGAACAGGACCACAGCGTCCGAGGGGGCTCCACACGGTTTGCCCGCGTCGATCACGGCAGGCTCGTCCCACTCGATTCCACTAAGAAACTCTGCGGCTTGCCCACGGTTACCAAATCCAATGGCTGTCAAAACAAAAGCGAAGAGTGACAATGTCGTTGTTCGCTTGATCATGCGTTCGCTCCTTAAACAGTTGAGAATGAGGTTGGTGTCTCTTTCGGGCGGTGGCGCTGGGTCTCGCCGCGTAGTTTCACGACGACACAATACGCTGCAAGTGCCTACGAAAATGCCCACACAAGAGTAACTCGCCCTGGTCGATGATGGCAAGGGATGGGGCAAGGGAAAAGCGTCAGCCGTCGGTCGCTTTGGGGCTCTCGCTTTTCTTCAACGGCGTCGTCCACACGTAGATTTGGTGATGGCCGCCGCCATTCTCGGACTTGACCTTCACGACGTGGTCCGGAGTGACCCCTCTCATGCGAAAGTCGTGGGACACAATCCTTGAACCCGGTTTGAGCTTCTCTAATTGGGGAATCAATTTGACATTGAGATTCGGTAGTAGGTAAAGCGTGACGACGTTTGCAGCACTGAGGTCCAGAGTGAAGATATCCTGCCTTTCGATCTTCACCAAGTGCTCGACCTGGTTCTTTCTGACGTTCTCTTTGGACTCCTTGATTCGTCGTGGGTCAATGTCGTAACCGACAGCCTGACAACCGTATTTCTTCGCGGCGGCAACCACTATTCGCCCGTCACCACATCCAAGGTCATACAGAAGATCGCTCTCCTGAACCTTCGCGACCTCCAACATCTTCTCGACCACGTCGTTGGGGGTCGGGACGTAAATGACGTCGGGCTTACGGTCGCTCTTAGCGTCCAGTGTTGCCTTGTCGGCGGCATCTTGAGTATACGCGACCGAGCACACGACAAGACACAACAAAACGGCACTCACTCGAGCAACGCGGTTCATAGCAGCATCTCCTTGAATCCGAAGACCGAATTCGAGCCAAGCCTCGACATCTCTCTGATCCACACGGATGATCATCTGCAAATTATGCGCACCCGGCGCGCCGGACACAAACGCTGAAGAGCCTGAACATGCATATATCGCTCGCGGATTCAAGAGTTCTTTCAGTCGCCTGAGATTTGGTCCAGCCAGACTCGCGCGCAATCTAGAAATCATCGCCAAGCACAACGAGGCGGATGTGACATTGGACCTGGGCGGCTGGCGAGTGTAGAATCCAGATCTGCGGAGCTTGCTGACCGGAAAGAGCACACGGTGAAGGAAGAGATAACCCGTGACTAGGTCGAATTCGTTGACTCGGCGGCGTTTTCTGAAGAAGGGGATTGGTGCGGGAACCCTCGGACTTGTCGGTCCTCATGTGATTCCATCCACTGTGCTCGGGGGATTGGGGCGTGCTGGTGCCAACGATCGGATTGGGGTCGGCTACATTGGGCTCGGCGCACGCGGCCACCATATCCTGCATCATTTGCCCGAGGATGCGGAAATCGTCGCGGTATGCGATGTGGACGCTCGTCGCGTGGCCCAAGTCGCCGATGGGCAGAATTGCGCCACGTCCGGTGACTACCGCCGATTGTTAGACAACAAGAACGTGGATGCAGTTGTTATCACGACGCCCGACCATTGGCACGCGTTGCAGTCGATCCAGGCATGTCAGGCGGGAAAGGATGTATTCTGCGACAAGCCGCTTTCGCTAACCGTCAGCGAGGGGCGGAAGATGGTTCAGGCCGCCCGCGAAAGCGACTGCATATTCCAGGTCGGTCCACAACAACGTTCGATTCCCGCGGCCATCTACGCTTGCGAATTTGTCCGTGACGGGAAACTCGGCAAGATTCGCGAGGTCCACGTCACCAACAATCGCACCTCGCGCGATTGGGAGTTGCCCGGCGAACCGATCCCCGACGGACTGGATTGGGACATGTGGCTGGGCCCGTCGGCCAAACACCCATTCCACTCGAAGATCTACAACGTTTCGCGCCAAGCCAATTGGTTTGGATGGATGGCTTTCAAACCTTGGTCCGGCGGCATGATGACATCGTGGGGTGCACACGGAATGGACCTCATGCAGTGGGGCCTGGGGATGGACGCCAGCGGTCCTAGCGAGGTAGAACCGCTGGGCGAGGGCCTTACCTGCGAACTGAAATACACCTATCCCAACGATGTGGTCGTCATGCTGGACGAGGCGCCTCAAGGCGGCGCCATTTTCGTCGGCGAGAAAGGCAAGGTCACCGTGGCGTGTGGAATGGTCACATGGGATCCGCCGGAACTTGGCAAAGACGCGCCAGAATCCATCGTGAGCCTATTCCCGGGTGCCACGGCACCTATCCACACTCGGCAGTGGTTGAAATGTGTGCGTACGCGGAAAACGCCCACGTGCGACGTCGAAGTCGGGCACCGCACTGCCACCGCCTGCCACGTCGGCAACATCGCACGCTGGCTCGGGCGCAAGGTCCGTTGGGACCCGGTGAAAGAGACCTTTCTTGGCGACGATCAAGCCAACGCGATGCTCAGCCGTTCGATGCGCCAACCATGGCATCTGTGAATACGGTATGTGTGACTATGTGAACGGAGAAAGATCATGAGGCAGGCGTAGGGCCGGTTCCTACCGGCCGAACGACGATCAAACGCCCGGCCGGTAGGAACCGGCCCTACTTGTAAGCGGAGAATGATTATGAGCGAACAAGACACTCGCCACCTGTTTCCGTACGGCCAGTGCAACTTGATCGGCCGGCGAGATTTCTTGGGTGCCTGCGGATTGTCCGCCTTGGCCTTGGCACCCGCCTTGGCACAGGTATCGACGCCGCCCGCCCGATGGGCTCCGGCCGAGGCGCCCAACCAGCCGGTGGGCGTGGCCAAAGGCATCTTCCCCGGGCGCGTGGTCTGGGTCCACGATCCCGCCGTCGCCAAATGGGACGGCGACACCGAGGGTGACGGCTGGTGGGTGGACAAGTTCACCGACCCGGCACTGGCCGCACAAATGCTTAGCGATACTCTTCGATTGCTGACCGGCGGCAAGTCTGAAAAGGAAGCTTGGGCAGCACTTTTCCGGCATTACAACGTGACGCACGGCCGGGGCAACGTCGGTTACCGGCCCGGCGAGAAGGTGGCGGTGAAGTTGAACATGAACTGCTCGCACCAGCGCGACCGCGTTTCCTATGGTTGCTACAACACGCCACAGTTGAGCCAAGCCCTGCTCCGACAACTTGTCACGCAGGCCGGCGTCCGGGAAAGCGACATCGTCGTCTGCGATGCCTCGCGCTTGATGAACGACACAATATATGTTCCTTGTCACGCCGAGTTCCCTGGCATCGGCTTCGAGGACCGCGATGGCATTGAAGGACGGCTCACGGCCCTTGCCGATAAAGACGTCGCGCTCCACTTCGGCGATCCCAACACGCCGGACACGGGCAAGACTTACTTACCCGCCAGCATCACCGGTGCGACATATGTCATTAACGCAGCAAACTTCAAAGGGCACAGTCTGGCGGCGGTCACGTTTTGTGCAAAAAACCACTACGGGTCGGTGTATCGGGAAGGCGCCGAGCCGAAGGATCCGCGCAAGGGCTGGGATCCAAGTAACACCCACAGTGCCATTACGGTCACGAAGCGTCCCATGGGTACATACAACGCGATCGTTGATTTCATGGGACACAAAGACTTCGGCGGCAAGACGATTCTCTATCTCATCGACGCCCTTTACGCCGCTCCGCACCAGAGCGTGGCGCCGGAGAAGTGGGAGTCTTCGCCCTTCAATGACCACTGGACGGCGAGCGTCTTTGCATCGCTGGACCCGGTAGCGATCGAGTCGGTTGGAGTCGACTTCTTCGCAGCCGAAAAGACCGCCGTCAAGATGTTCGGAGCGGTTGACAACTACCTCCACGAGGCAGCACTAGCTCACCAGCCACCCTCCAAGACTCGTTACGCCCCCGACGGCGACGGCAAGAGACTAACGAGCCTGGGTGTCCACGAACACTGGAACAGTCCGGAGAAGAAACAGTACTCGCGCAATCTTGGGACGGGTCAAGGAATCGAGTTGGTGAGAAACGCGTGACCTGCCCCGGCCGCCGTCCCGTCAATCCAGTGGCTTGATGTAGATGTTCCTGAACCAAACGGGCCCGCCGTGCTCTTGTAGCAGAATGTGCCCCGAACGTGACTGGTCCTTCATCGGCTTGTGGTATTTGTTGGGCGTGCCGTCGGGATTCCTATTCGCCTCCGTCCAGTCGTCGAGGTTGGCGTCGATGATCTGCTGGCCGTTCATCACGATGCAGATGCGACTGCCCTTGGCGGTGATAGTCACTCGATTCCACTGATTGGCCGGCTTCATGGCGTTTCGCTTCGGAGCGACCATGTCGTACAGCGCCCCGCAGTCGTGCATCCCCGGTTCGACTTTGCCGGCCGAGTCTAGCAGTTGCATCTCCAGCAAGCCGTTCCACCAATAGCGTTTCGCTTCGGGGGCAGGTTTGTGGCGAAAGATGATGCCACTGTTGGTGCCCGGCGCCACCTTGAATTCCATATCGAGCGTGAAGTCGCCGAACTGCTCGTTCGACCACAAGTAACCGCCGCCGCGGCGAGCGATCGTGCCGTCTTCGACTTCCCAATTGGCTTGGCCCGTCGGCTTGCCGTTGGTCGCACGGCAGGTCCAGGCCTTCAGGTCCGTGCCGTCGAACAACGCCCGCCAGCCCGCATCGGTGTCGATCGTAGGATGTTCGGCGCTGCGGCTCGATTGAGCAGAGACTGCCAAAACCGTTACGGCGGCTGCGAATAGAGGCAACAGTGATGCGAGGGAATGAATGCGCGGCATGAGTGTGTGGTCTCCTTGGTGTGGTGTTAACGGGAGCGACGCGCAAGTGTAGCCTGCCCGTCTTCCACTTCGCACACCACTCGGAATCCTACGCTGTAGACCGGCTGGTACGGCCGGTAGGACAAGCGGAAAGGGCTTCGAGACCGCGACGGTCGATCGCGCCATGAACCCCCACGTGCGACGCGACCGCCGGCGGCGGCTGCGGAATTGCGTCCGTCATCGGCGCGGTATGGGTACGGACGGAAGACCGAGCGAGTCCACTCGGCCACGTTGCCGTGCATGTCTAGCAGCCCCCAGGCGTTCGGCTGGTAGGCTCCGCCCTTTTCGGAAATGAAACCGCCGTCGTTGAAGCGGCTGTCCTTGGGGATCCAGTCGTCGTACTTGCTGGGATTGGGATACGGCTCGCGATGTTTCTTGTAGGGATGGCAAACGAACTCACTCAGCTTGGCATCGGCCAGATTGGCGAACGGGGAGAAGTCCGTCTCCAGGTCGCCATAGTAGAACGGCGTGTCAGTTCCCGCTCGGCAAGCGTATTCCCATTGAGCCTCGGTGGGCAGCGTGAACGGCTCACCAGTTTTCTCAGCGAGCCAGTCGCAGAAGGCCATGGTGTGCTGCCACGACACTCGCACCACGGGCTGTTCGGGGCCGTTTACGTAAAAACCGCGCACGCCAAACTGCATTGCAAATCGGGATTCCACACGGCTGTCGTGTGAAGGGTCAAACAGACGAAATTGCTGGTTGGTTACCTCCAGCCGCCCCATCCAGAACGGCTTCTCGATCTTCACGCGCGCAAGCGGCCGCTCGTTGACGTGCCCATCGGCCGAGCCCATCACAAATTCGCCGGATGGAACGAGCACGAAGTCCATCGTCACGCCCTCGGCCAATTGGATGGTCCGCTCGTGCAAGCCGAGTGCCTTCTGCCGCCGCTTCGCCTCGGCCGCGTCAATGGGCCAGCCCGGGCAATCAAATTCCGTTGGCCCGGCGAGAGATGCCGGCTCGGGCATGATTGGGGCAATCTTCGGTCGCGGCCCCGGATTCGCCTCCGATTCCGGGTCCCTGTCCATGTTGGCGTATAGCTTAAGCAGTTCCTTGCGACGCTGAGCCAGATGTTTCACCCGATCGGCGCCGGCAATCTCGGTCCACGTTCCGTGGTACGGTGCGTTCAAATCAATCCAGGTGATCAACCTGTCCCAAGACTCGGCATCCAATTTGACGTTGTAGTGTCCCTTAGCCAATATCTGCACAAGCTGTGTTGTATCGGCGTGGTACTCCATTGGCATGAGCATGTGATAATCGCTCTCGAGCCCAGGCCGCCGCACGAAGCGATGTAGCGCAACGTACGAGGTCGAGAAATGCCCCGCGTCGTGTGCGCCGTAGTGATATACACTGGTGTAGTCGGTGATTCGCTCCAGGCCGCGCAAATCGAACACGGTCTGGCCATCGTCGCCGGGAGCTCCGTTGTGGCAAGCAACACAGTACTTGTCGAGCACGGGCTGCACCTCGCGCTCGAAGTTGAAGCCGCGGGCCGGACCGTACCATGGCTCAATTTCCGCTGGTGTCTGATTCGCCGCCAGAGAAGACTTGGCCGGTGGCGAACTGCTCTGGCTTTCGTGGCATCCCACGCAGGATAGGACCTCGCCGGGCATCCCCGTAAACCAGCTTCGCATCAACTGCAAGGCCTTGCCTTCAGCATCTAGCGGCTGTACGGCAATCGGCGTATTGGCCGGTATACGGAAGACAGCCGATCCGTCCGGCTCGACCGGAACGGTGCCCACGATCCGTTTGATGTCCCACGGACCTTCCATGCCCACGACCCCCTGCGGGCCGCCCATGCCAGGAAACAGGTAGTGGTAGCTGATTAGTCGCAGTTTCTTGACCTCGCCGCGAGGAATGCCTTTCAGCCCATCGCCGGCGTAGATGTCGGAAAGGAAAACGACCGCATCCTCACGATCCAAATCCACTTTGGACGGAATCACTGGCGGTTTGGGAGTGGCACGGAAGGGCACCGGTTCCAGCAGCGCGTAACCGGGCATCTGTTTGATTAGAAGCATGTTGTCGAAGACATCGGCAAGGTAGATACCCCAGAGCGATTGGGCTGTCGGCTGGCAGGCCACAAGAAAGTACTTATCGCTCAGCGGATAGGGGTGCAGGAACTTGGGCCATGAGTTGTCCACCAAATTGTCCACGATCAATGTCGACTCGTAGCGCGCGTCGGTAGCCGATTCGACCTTTTTGCCATGACCGGGAATCCGTTGTACGGCCCCGCCAGACTCGCGACGTCCGTGGCCAACGTCGAACAACACCATCTCGCCCATGCGCGGCACGCCGTGATGCCCGCCCACGATGCCCACGAACATGCTCGGATGGCGTGGAATCGGCCGGGCGTAGAATAAGGAATTGGGCCAATACGAATTGCTGCCATAGAACTCCATCTGCTCGGTGCCATCCGGATTCATGCTGAACAACACGCGATCGTGGCTGTGAGGCGTATCGGTATACTCCCAGCGCAGGTACATAACTCGCCCGTTTTCCTGCATGACGGGACACCAGTTATGTTCTTGGTCGAAGCACAGTTGACGGATGTTGCCGTCCAGATCCATGCGATAGAAGTTGGCTACGCGCGTGCTGCCGTTAACGCACGGCACGGCGGCCATGAAGGCAGTCGAGGAGAACATGATGCCGCCGTCCGGCAAGTAGCAGGCATCGTAGTTGTGCACGTCGGGCAACGACGGCGTCACCTGCCGCAGGCCGGTGCCATCGGCATTGATCTCGAACACGTGCCACTTGTTGTGCTCGCCGATCGAAGAGAACAGCAGTCGGTCGGCATCGAAGTGCAGATCCACGTCACCGACAAAGTGCGGGCCATCGGGTCGGTAGAACGTGGTCAGCTCGCCTGACGTGTCGACCGGCGACAGAACGTCAATCTCGTCGTCAAAGCCGGTTGTGGGAAGCACACAATTGCTCTGCCAATTCTGCGGCAGACCAAGCCGCGGGCTATTCACGCTTCGTTTGACCAATAGCAGGCGATCGAAGTTCAACAAGGGATTCGAGAGTGCCACGCGTCGCTGGAGCCGAAATCCCTCCAGATAGAGCTGGCAGAAAGTGTCCCATTTGGCCTTGCTATCGGGTTGCTCGACCAGAGCGTCCACCTGCGATAGCAGTTCGGCGCACCGGTTTCGTTCGGATTGAAGGTACTGTCGATCCACGTCCTCCATGGTGCGAAAATCGACGATCATGGCCGCGCTCCGGCGGAGCATCTCGCGCAGCCGTTCTGGCGAGAGATTGAGCGCCGCTTGTCGCGCCGAGCCATCGTCGGCCGCGAGCGTGAGCCGCGCTACCCAAGGCGTTCGCAGCGCGGTTGCGTCGATGGGCTGATAATCCATGAGCAACTCGTTGGTGGATTCAGTGCCCACGTAGTCGTACTGGTCGGCCTTGACCACCTCGACGTTCAGGCCCTCGTCCAACGCGCCCAGCAACGGCACTTCGGGGATCTGATGACCTGGATCGGTCAGCGCCGGCGCGGTTCGCAGTTTGCTTCGTGCTGCTGGGCGATCAAGCTTCCATCCCTCGGGAAACTCTACCGGCGACTCCAGCCGAAAGGCACAAATGTGCGGCATGCAAGGCCCCGGGCAGAGCAGTTTGATTGTATGCTTGCCTTGCGTGATGCGCAGTTTGAGTTGCGTTTCCCACTTCGCGCTGCTGGTTTGCCAGCTTCCCGTGACAGTGGCAAATCCGGTGTGCACCTTCTGACCGTCCAGGTGAATCTCGACCGGTCGCGACCCTACAGCCGTGTAAAGTGCCACAAACGTGTACTCGGCCGTGACCGGGAAATCAATGTCGTACTCTGATCGGTTAGGCAGCACACCCGCATTCCAGATACACGGAAACTTGTCGGCATACGACTGTCCCGGCAGGCTGACGCGAACGTTGCCACGGTCGAACCAATCGGCACGGATTGTCAGGCTGGCCACCGGAGGTTCTTCGGCGTACACCATTCTACTACCGTATGCGAGGGCAATAGCAACAAACGAAGTTGTCAGGCAAACGAGCAGGATCGACTTCATGTTAGATCTCCGTGCCACATAACCCGGCGTATCCTGTACCCACGTTTTGCGGCCTTACGATATTTCATCGCTGGCTTGGTGCACGATAGTGTATTCGCATTCGCGCAAAGATGTACCTCGGATTATACCATTTCACAGACTTCCGCGAGTCAGATCAGATGTCTATGCAGAGAATCCTGCCGTATCGCTCCCTCTCGCACGCTTTCAGGGCTACAATCGTGGAAGTCGCGACTTTCCCACGAGATAGGCAGATTTCACAGTGCCAGACACTCGCAAACACCGGGGCCCCCATCCGCGAGACGCCGAACTGTTTGGCCTGGAGGCACGGCCTGCCCTGTCGGAGGCGGTGGCTCATCTGTCTTGGCTGCTGTCACATGCCTATGCCGAGCGTTCGGCGCTGAAACTGGTCGGCGATCGGTTCCAACTGACCGAACGACAACGCATTGCGGTCATGCGATGCGCGTGCTCGGACCAATCGCTGCGTCGGCGCGAGCAAGCTAGGGTCCCAGGCAGCCGATTGACTGGACAATCGGTCGATTTGGACGGTTTCAACGTCCTAACCTCTGTCGAAGCCGCCCTGGCTGGCGGGGTCATCCTATGCGGGCGCGATAGCTGCTATCGCGACATGGCCAGTATGCACGGCAGCTATCGTAGGGTGGAAGAGACCCGCCCGGCATTGGTGATGATTGGCGAGCTGTTGGAGGAACTGGGTGTTGCCGAATGCTGCTGGTTCCTCGACCGGCCCGTATCGAACAGCGGCCGGCTGGCGACGATCATCCGGGAAGTCGCAGACGAACGAGGTTGGCAGTGGCAGGCCCGTCTTGAAAACGATGTCGATCCGGTCGTTATAGAATCGAGCAACGTAGTTGCATCGGCCGACAGCGTCATCCTGGACCATTGCAGCCAGTGGTGCAACCTAGCCCGCGAAGTCATCGACCGGCGAATACCCGCCGTCAACCTGGTAGCACTCGCGGGTAGTGCCTGACCATTTGTTGCCAACTTCCCTCCGCGTCTCGCGGGTGGTAGGCTGGTGGTGTCAGGTCAGAACAACCGTTGGGCGGTCCTGGGCTATGAGTGAGCATGACGAAGCGTCGCACCAGTTGAGACCACCGCTTCGTTTCAGCCTCTGGTCGATGTTCGTATACGTCACACTTGGATGCGTGGTTCTTTGGGCCATGTTCCAAGTCGAAGCAGAGTATGCCGCCCTTCTACTGATCGGCGTTTTCGTCACGATTCTGCTCGCCTTAGTTGTCAACACTCTAAGACCCGGCCGAACAGTGACGCAGCGATGCCTGTCTGCAGGACAGTTCTGTGTCTTTGCCGTTGGACTTGGCTACGTGCTGGAGCAACACCACAGCTTCATAGAAATGAAGTCCGACAGCCTTTCGCTGGAGGTTTTCGTCTTCGTTAGGAACTCGGGAGAAGGAATAGTCCCAGATAAGAGTTGGGATCAGTATGTGCAATCACGCATCGCGGATGTCTATAGGCATGGGATCCTCTTTTCTGTTCTCGCCTCACTTGCACTCGCCGTTGTTGCCAGACCGATCCTCTGGCTAACACGTCGCGGCACTTGCTTGGCCGATACCTCGCTTGCGAATGCTAGGATTGATGCTCAGAACACTTCGGGTAACTCAGATGCGGTTCCGCCGCAGGGCAACTAACGTGCCATTCGACTCTGGGCCGCGCCAGAAGATGGACCACTATCCACCTGCGGGGCAAGGCTCGCTCTAGCTCTATGAACGGCAGACGGGCGGCCGCTACGCGCGTACTGTCTTCCTGATCCCACACGCGGCACAATGGGCCAGAAAGGCTGCTGTGCCATTACTCGACGGTGGTCGGGAAGAAGACTTTCGAGACGTCGAAGTGCTTCTTGGGCTTTCGGAAAACCGCTGTCGACGCCGCTGATTATGGCTGCTCGCGCCGAGTAGGCGTAGCTGTTGCCACCGCTCGGCATACCCGGCTTGTACAGGCGGGCGTTTTCCTGCTGGAGCTTTTTCCAGTCCTCATAGAACGTCACGGTGTCGTTGGCCGCCTTCTCGCCAACAACGAAGCGATAGGGTGTCGCCATCTGTGGATCAAAGGCGGGTTCGTTCGTCAACATGCCGACTCGCCAGCGGAGCAGGAAGTCTCGCGGCTTGGCTGCGTCGGCGAAGCCAAGCTCGACCAAGTGGTGCAGGCTCCAAATCAAGTAGTCGTGTTCCCATGGTGCAATGATCATCCATCGGGGATTCGCAGGATTTTGAATCCGAGCGCTCTGCGTGGTCCGGATTCCCCAGAAGCCAAGCTTGTTGTACTCCGGCGGACCGTACATGCGCTGGATGCGATCCGCGATGTTGTTTCGTACCTTCGTGTCGAAGTACACCGACTCCGGATCACCTGCCGTCGCGATCCACGCCGCATCGCCAGTGTTACGCAGCGACCACGCATTTCCGCGGATCTGGCCGGACAAGATACCTTCCTCGTCGCGTCGCGGATGGTACCAGGTTGCCAGCAGACAGTAGTTGGCCCAGAAGTATGCTTCCTCCAGGTAATAGAAGTCGCCCGTGACGAGATACGGGACATACGCGAAAGATCCCTGGTGAGCCAAGTCGGGCGAAAGTTTCACTCGATCGGCCGCTGGTTTGTGACGCGGCGGCTTCCATTCGGGCCGGTCGGTCCCACGCGCGTCTAGCCAGAATTTGGGCCGGTCGTCAATCGTCATGATGCGTTTCGTTTTGCGGGCGCGCACGTGGATCGGCCATGAGCCGGCCAAGTCGCCGCTGGCCAACACGAGAGATTTGCGCTGCGGATCCATGCTAAGCAGATACCGCACCGTCCACTCGGGATAGGGCGCAATCTCCGGCCGGCCGCCGGTTGTCGGCATGTAGGCCGTCAGAGCCCCTTTGCCCAGGATCTGCCAGTCGGGTCCTTCCATTCGGACCAGTCTCTGCTCGGACTGCGTTGGCGGTGGTATCTCAAGGCTGGTGTCGTAGTTGGGCAACGCGCCGGTTGACGTCATGTAATCCATGTCGTGGATAACATGCACAGGTGGTTTCGGTCCGGCGCGCCAGAAGACCTTTCGCCAGCGCGACAGGCGTCGGTGGTCTACGGCATTCTGGGAGAAGACTTGCTTTCCCGCGACTTCCACGGTCACGTCGTAGCGGATGTTGTCCGCCCAATGATCCCAGCAGTTTTCAACTACCACGGAAACCCGTGCCACACGACCATCGCGATACGCACGCACCTGGAACTGCACGTTCAGGTCGGGATCCGGCCCGGCGGCGTTGTCCGAGGGTGGTCCTGAGACGCACAACTCGGTAGCCACGGGACCCTTCAGCCAAGTCGACGGATTTGCATCAACCTCGTTTACCAAGTTACGAAAACTCACTCGCCGTTCCACGCCGTCGGGAAAGCGAAAGGAAACCGAGGCGTCGAAATCGGTTTTGAGCAACAGACCAAGCGAGCCTGGCGCCACCGAATCTCGGCGCTCGTTGCCCTCCTTCAGAAGCAATTTCACACTTCCGTTCGGCGGCAACTCGTTCAGCAGCATCGACACGATGGCGAAACGAATGGATCCGTCATCGTGGCGACGTTTCACGTCGACTTGAGCCTGAATGGGATCGCCGTCGGCCGACACGGCTACACCGCGAACGAAATCGTCCAACTTGAATACCTGCCCAAACGTGACAGGCACGTCGCGTATGGTGCGATCTGACAGATTCTCGATTTCGATGGGGACTTCGGCTGGTGATCGGCCGTAACAGACCTCCGCTTCAAAAACTGTGAACACGACAGCAACCGCCACAAGCAGGCTTCGCATGGCAGATCTCCCTTCGCTTGAAACCAAACAAAAACATGTGCAGTAGCTTTTCTGTACGGAACGCGGGCATTATTATCCTCGAAGACAACAGCGCAGTCGAGTTGCTTGACGCAAGACAGTGAGTAGGTCAGGCTGTGGCGGACCAAATTCGGGTTTAAAACGTCCGAGCCGTATTACGTCAAGCACACCCAGACCTACCTACTTTCCCGAACAACGGAGGTGGATATCCCATGTTTCCAATCGCAACTAGCAGTTCGCGGATTGCATGCACAATCGCGTTACTCTTGTCACTCGGCGCCGCGCAGGTGGTGGCAGACGAGCCGAAGGGGCCCATTGCATTGCATCCGGACAATCCGCACTACTTCGCCTGGCGTGGCAGCCCGACAATGCTGATCACGTCCGGCGAGCACTATGGAGCGATGTTGAATCTGGACTTCGACTATGTGAAGTACTTTGATGCCCTCAACAAAGACGGCTTGAATCATACTCGCACGTTTTCCGGGGCGTACCGGGAAATCTCGTCTTCGTTCGGGATTACCGACAATCCGCTTGCTCCGAAGCCGAATCGCTATATCTGCCCCTGGGCGCGAAGCGACCAGCCTGGTTACTACGACGGTGGCAGCAAGTTCGAACTGACCCGTTGGGACGCCGCCTACTTCGAGCGATTGAAGGACTTCATGACGCAGGCCGACCGGCACCGCATCGTGGTGGAATTTACCCTGTTCTGCCCGATGTATCGCGACGAGCTGTGGGAAGCCTGTCCCATGAATGCGGCAAACAACGTGAATGGCATCGGCAAGTGCAGGCGCGAAGAGGTCTACACGCTGAAGCAGAAGGACCTGCTGGCCGTCCATGTCGCCCTGACCAGAAAGGTGGTTGGTGAACTACGCTCCTTCGACAATCTGTACTACGAAGTGTGCAACGAGCCGTATTTCGCCGGTGTGACCCGCGAGTGGCAAGACAAGATCGTCGAGGCAATCGTCGATGCCGAAAAAGGCTTTTCGGAGAAGCATCTGATCTCGATGAATATTGCCAACGGACGTGCGAAAGTCGAGAAACCGAATCCTGCCGTTTCGATTTTCAATTTCCACTACTGCGTGCCGCCCGACACAGTGGCCATGAACTTTGGCCTGAACAAGGTGATCGGCGAAAACGAAACGGGATTTCGCGGCAAGCACGATGTGCTGTACCGTACCGAAGGCTGGGATTTCCTGATCGCCGGCGGTGCTCTGTACAACAACTTGGACTATTCATTTACGCCGAAGCATCCAGATGGAACGTTCTCGACCTACAAGTCACCCGGTGGCGGCAGCCCTGATTTGCGAAAGCAGCTTCGCATCCTCAAACAGTTCCTGTACGGATTCAACTTCGTCAAAATGAGGCCGGACGATTCCGTAATCCGCAAGGTATCACCAGGTCTCTCCGCGCGAGCGTTGGTCGAGCGAGGCAAGGCGTACGCCATTTATCTGCATGTGCCAATCCCGAAAAAGCCGAAGGATATCGGGGCGATTGTCAACAGGAAAGTGAAGGCCCAATTGACCTTGAATCTGCCCGCTGGCAACTACGAAGCAGAATGGATCAATACAAAGACAGGTCAAACGGAGAGCAAGGAGGCATTCCATCATCAGGGCGGCGACAAGAAGCTGGATTCGCCGATGTTCGCGGCCGATGTCGCTTTGCGCGTGGTCTCTCGGTAGAGTGGCGGTATTGATTCGCTCGAAGAACCTCAAGAAAGACAACCGATAGTTCCCACCGATAGGAGCCCTCCGATGAAGAAATTGCTTTCGATTGCTGTGGTTACAAGTTGCCTGCTGGGTCTCTTTCATTCGTCCCGTGCGGCCGACGAAGGTCTGAAGTTGACAATCAGTGCTGGAGAGCACGATCGACAGAACACTCCGGTCTGCCTGTTGGTGGATGCGCCCGCTGGGGCCAAATCCGTCTGCCTCAAGGATGGCGCCGGCAATTTGATCGCTGGTCAACTAACCGCGTTGGGACTTCAGAATGACGGTAAGGAAGGGAAATCGGAACTGCATTTTGTCATGCCGAGTCTGAAACGCGGTGAGTCGCTCAAGATGACAGCGCAGTTTTCGAATGAACCTACGAAAGATGGATTCTCATGGAAGGAGGAAGCGGGTGAATATGCCGAATTGAGCTTGGCCGACAAACCCGTCGTGCGCTACATCTGCAAGACGTTGACTGATGAGAACCGCGAGGATGCTTACAAGGTGTACCATCACGTGTACGATCCGGCCGGAACGCGGTTCATTACCAAGGGCTCCGGTGGGAAATACCCGCACCATCGAGGCATTTTCTTCGGCTACAACCGCGTGACGTATGGAGACGGACAGAAGGCCAACACGTGGTCCGGTCAAACAACGCCGCAGACGCATGCGGGCTTTCTGGCCGAAGAGGCTGGCCCTGTGCTGGGGCGACATCTTGCGTCAGTCGATTGGCGTGGCTCCAAGAATGACGTGTACCTGAACGAGAAACGGGAGTTGGCCGTCTACAACGTGCCGGGCGGTACGTTGATCGAGTTCAACTCGCGGCTGGCCACAGCCGGCGGGCCGGTCAGGCTGGACGGCAACGCGGCGCACGCCGGTGTGCAGTTTCGGGCAGACCAAGAGGTGGCCGAAGGTACGGAAAAGCAGACGTACTACTTACGTCCAGACGGCAAAGGCGAATTGGGGCAGGCCCGAGGCAGCGCTTTCGACTTGCCGTGGGATGCTATCAGTTTCGTGTTAGACGAAAAGCGGTACACGGTCCTCTACCTCGACCATTCTGAAAACCACAAGCCCACGGAATACAACGAGCGAACGTACGGCCGCTTCGGCTCGTTCTTCCCGTATGACTTGGACGAAGGCAAGGATTTGACGGTCAGGTATCGCGTCTGGGTGCAAGATGGCGAAACGACGGTCGAGCAAGCAACGAAGTTGTGCAACGATTTCGTCGATCCACCGAAGGTGACCATCGAGTAGGATTCTCAACACGAAAGGTACAGATATGTCGGAGTATCAGTTCACACGACGCGAAGCCCTGAAAGCCGGTGCCGCAGTCTTGCCGCTCGCCGCCGCTTCGCAGGCATTATCGAAGCAGGGTGCTAAAGAAAAGGCCGGAGTCGTGATCGGAATGGCTACCACCGGATTTCGCACGTTCACGAACCGCAAACTTGCAGAGGAATTGGCCAAGCGCAACGTTCGCACAATCCAGTTGTTCCTTACGCAATCCGACAGCAACTACTGGCGATACAACAACCGGAACGACCTGTCGGATCTCACGGCCGACCGCTGCAAGGAGATCGCCGATACTTACCGTTCGAACGGCATCTCGATCCACAGTATGGGCGTCTACACAAACCTGGTCCATCCGGACGAGGCGGAACGCAAAGCCAACCTTGCCTACTTCGAGGACATGATGAAAGTGGGCGGACACATGGGCGTTCGTTGCTTCATTACCGAGGCCGGGCACTACCACGCCGAAGGCCCCGCACCGCCGGTTCACCACTACTTCCAGGAGGAAGTCTGGAAGATGACGGTCTCCACGGCAAAGCAACTGGCGAAGATCGCAGACGCTTACGACGCCACTGTGCTGGTCGAGCCCTTTTTCCAGAGCTTCTTTGCTAGCGCCAAACGCACGCGAGTCTTTCTGGAGGCGGTCGACTCGCCGCGCATCCGAGCGCTCTTGGATCCAGCCAATCTGTTGGAGTTGAACGATCTTGGTGAGATGTTCCACCAGCTTGAACCATGGATCGACTGTCTGCACGCCAAGGACCGAAAGCTGCACGTGCGCCGCGGCGTGCCGGCTGGTCAAGGTGATCTCGACTATCCGAAGTTCGTGAAACTGGTCGCCGAGCGCACACCCAAGGCGCCGCTGATCCTGGAATACGTCGGTGAACACGACTACGACCAGGCCCTCGCCCATCTCCGAAAAACGATCAACGAGGCGGGTTTGAGTGAGCTGTAGCGACGCTTGGCCGAAGGTGCCTACTACGTGCTCAATCACTTTGAGCGAAGGTAGCGCGTACGTTTGTGATCGGCTCGATCCAGGCAGAACCGGCGGGAAGAACGGAGCCAAGAATGAGTGGAGAACACAGGCAGCGGCAGATGGGTGCGCGACGGCTATTCCACGAAACGATGCACGTGGGCATTGCCGCTCTTTCTTTTTTCCTTGCGATCACGGTTTTCCGTTTTCTGGAGCGCGAGCTGGATCCTATCAATTCCGTACCGACTGGCCTTCCGGAAGCGGCTAGAACCGGCTTCCTGGAGATACGAAAGGAAGTGAGGCGTGAACGCGGTACCATTCGAATCCTTCATTCGCCACTTCTGAGGCGGTCTTTTCCGGGCTTCTGCTTCGTGCGCGCGGACCTCGCAGTACAATACTGGGGAAATGCTCGCGTTAGGCCAATCTTCGTCTATGCAATCTCCTTGAACGGCGGTCCGACACATCAATTCCGATGCCAATACTCCGATACCCCTAGGCGCATCGGGCGATTTCTCGTCGACGAAGAATTCAGGATCAGGTCAAAGGCCGACGCCGAGCTGCTGCAGCGCATCTTGTGGGAACTGTGGCCAACGGATAGACGTGCTGGTGTTGAAGCACGAAGCGAAAGGCGTGAATGGGTGATCGGTGGGCGTGGTGGCTGCACCGTCACTGTTGATGCTGACGGTTTCGTAACCAGGATCGAGTGAGAGCCATCATGACTAGCGGGAATACCAAGGGCACTGAAACTTCTCCTCGACGCTGGCGCGCGCTGTATTCCATACATCTGGGATGCCTCCTAGCCGCGTTTTTCGTTGTCATTGACGGTGTGAACAAGTGGTGGAGCAAACGCGAGATTCTCGGTCTGCGCGGCCTACCGTCCGGCTTGCTGATGAGTGATGTCGATGCCTTTGAGACGTTCAAGCAGGATCTCGCAATTCAGTATGAAGGGCGAGCGGTTTTTCCAATCGTCACCAGCGTCGAGTCTTCGCTGCTGAAGGGACAATTCCCGGATTACCTCTTCCTGAAGGTACTTACAACTAGTCGGATCTTCAGCATCAGGTCGTCGCGTTTGCATCGTGAAGAGATATGGGCGATTTCGCGACAGGGCGGTCCCAATTGGCGCTTCCGACGATCGGTGTTGCACTTCGACCAAGTGGTCGCATTGCTTGGCAGCACGGGGAAGCGAATTCGCACTGCAGAAGATGCCGAGATCGTACGACGGGTATTTGTCGAACTTGGCGGAGCGGGCAGTTTCGCGGATCCGGCAGAAGGCCCGCACACACGTGTCAACGAGTCACTCTGGCACATCGCTGGCTCGCGATCGCTTGATGGCAAGCTGGCGATTCTTGAAATCTATCTCGGTCCGGACGAAGTCGTGGAATCGGGAAGGCTCATCTCCGAATAGAAAGCGCTATTCTCCAAAATCCCACGCCTTCACGACCGTCCCGTCCTCCTTGCACAGTCGCATCCAGTTCAATTCGACGCGGCCGGGAGTGATGATGGGGTCGAAGCGGATCTTGGTGATAGGCTCGGCGGGCTCGAAGGTGACTTCGTACTCGTGCCATTGGTCGTCGAACTGGGGCTCAAAGTCCTGGCGCAATTCGCGGGCAAACTGCGGCTGCTTTGGCGTGGCCCAGTACACGATGCCAAACCGTTCGCCTTTCGCTCGCATGCGAAACCGTAGCGTAAGCTTGCCGCCAACCAATGGCACTTGGTCCGTCTGCATCTGCACGCGTCCCTCGTTGCTTTCCATCACGAGGTCACCGTCCTGGAGCGAGATTTCACACGAGCCGAGCGCACGCCAGCCAGCGATCGGCTCCGTTTTCGGATTGTACGCCGGGTTGGGTATGGGCACGGCGGCGTCCGTGTCCTTGAGGTGTTGCGTGATGAGCGCGTCGAGTTCTTTGACCTTGTCTGGATACTCGCTTGCCAGATTAGTCGTCTCGCCGATGTCGTCCTTCAGGTTGTACAGCATGAAGTCGTCGGGGAAGAACTGGCTTGTGGCGTAAACCCGGATCAGTTTCCAATCGCCCTTTCGCACGTAGGTGGCCGCCGGGCTGCGTTTGCCGAAGCCGTGCGGGAAGTGGCAGAAGATCGCATCGCGATCTAGTTTTTCGGTCTGCGTTAACAGTGGCACAAGGCTCACGCCATCCAGTATCTTGTCGGCCTTTGGCTTCACGTCGGCCATGGCGAGCATAGTTGGATACCAGTCCACGCTGCTGACCACATCGGAACAGCGTGACGCGGCCTTCACGACTCCTGGCCAGCAGACCATCGCTGGCACGCGCGTTCCGCCTTCGAAGATGGATGCTTTGCCTCCACGGAGCGGCGCGTTGTTCGTCGGCCCCAATTCGCCCGCGTACTTGCGCCAATCCTGCAGGAACGGCCAGCGCCGATGCCCCGGCTTAATCTGCGCCAACTTGTGGTCGTCCCCTCGGTTACTGTGCACGTTGCCGCCATTGTCAGAGAAGAAAATGATGATCGTGTCGTCGGCGATGCCAAGTTCGTCCAGCTTGTCTATAATGCGGCCCAAGCTCTCGTCGACGCTCCATAGCATCGACGCCATGATGGGGTTGGCTTGTTTGCCGCGGGGATCCTTCTTGCTGACGAAGCGTTTGGTGATCTCCTCTTTGTGCCCCCACGGCCCGTGCACGGCATAGTGCCACATATGCAGCAGGAACGGGCCGTTCTTGTTCGCGTCGATGAACTCGATCGCCTCGTCCGTGGCCCGGTCGGTGATGTATTCGCCCTTGGGCCCGTCGGTTACCGTACCCGCCGGGAACTGATAGGGCGAGAAGTAGCTGCGTGGACCGGGGTCAGGTGCGCCATGGAACGACACATCAAAACCCTGTGCCTCGGGCCAGTGTTCGGGCTTCAGCCCCAGATGCCATTTGCCAACGTGTGCAGTACTGTACCCCGCGTCGCGGAGCGCCTCGGCGATGGTGTACTCGTCGGGCGGAAGAAATCGCCGGCTGCGCGGCAGGATCACCTTCTGCGTGGGCGCGGCCTTATCGGCGAATTTCGGTGTGCCCGGAGGCAGCGGCGGCAGATGGCACGCCGGCGTGGTGATGTGCAGCCGCGCCGGGTATTTGCCGGTAACGATGCTGGCACGCGTGGGGGAGCAAAGCGGGTTGGCAGCGTAGGCATCTGTGAACAGCATGCTGCGCGCGGCCAGACGTTCCATGTTGGGCGTCTCGTAGTATTGGCTGCCGTTCACCGTCGTGTCCATCCAGCCCATGTCGTCGACGAGGAAGAAGATGATGTTAGGCCTGCCCACCGGCTCGGCGGTCGAGGCGCCCAGACATGCGGCGGGTAACAGAACGGCAAAAAGAAAGATGACGACGAGTATTCTTTGATTGTTGTGATTCACGGTTGGCTCTTTCGTTGCTGAGCATCATTCGAGAAATAACGGTCGCAGGACGGGACAATGGTCCCATCCTACGTAGCTTGGGACCATTGTCCCGAGCAAGAAAGAGGACAGTCATCTTTCTCGAACGATGCTAGGTTCACGTCATTGTGCAGCTGTCCGGCGGCGCACTCTGCGAGCGCGTGGCCATGAAGTAGCGGCTCGGATTT
>CAZUAH010000136.1:0-28585 GCA_964617665.1 uncultured Pirellulaceae bacterium | reverse complement strand
AACGGTCTGGGACGACGTGGACTGCCGGATCAACCGGCTCGAAGGCATAACAGACACCTCCTGGGGCAAACAGGATTTGAGCCCGTCCGTTAACCGTGCCAAGGGACGGCGAGGTGTATTGTCCGCGGTAGATCCGCTCGCCGATCTGCTCGTCATCGCGAGCAACCAGCTGTCCCGTCATCTTGTTGAACACCACCAGGCTGGGCGTCAAGGGACTGTACGGTATCCTCCCCGGAACCCAAGAGCGTCCATTACCGGTGCAGACGTAGATATAGTCTCCGTGTACCAGCACCGAGGAACTTGTCGTGTGGTGGTAGTAGGCTTTGAGCTTCGCCCACATGTCGTATCGCCAGACGATGCTCTTCAAAGATCTCTGTTCGACTTCACCGTAGCGGAAGTCGCCAAGACTTTCGACTGACGACCGAAACTCTTGGCGAGTTTCGCTACCGGTAGGATCTCTTTCGTCCTCCTCCTCGCGACGACCGCCGTCGCCCAGAAGTACTTTCAGGTCAATGCACATGACTTCCTGATGAGGGCTCACAAAGTACAGCCGATTGCCTTCAACCGTGGGGGTTGAAGGGATGGCCCAGTTCTCCAGGCCGTCCCTAGGAGGCTTGGGACAGATGAAGGTGCCAAGTCGTCTTCCGGTCTGTTCGTCAAGACACAAAAGGCAGGCTTCCCTTCCATCGTCCCAGTTTGTCCCAATAAACACTCTGCCGCCGCTAACCACCGGGCTACCGGTGGTGCGACGACCGAGCTTGGCGACCCACTTGACATTCTTCGTCGATTGCAGATCCACCTCACCGGCATCTTTGTCGAGACCGCAATCCGCCCAATCCGGCAGCCGCTGATCGCTATTGGCAGCCATATTACGCGAGGGTTGCCCACACCATTCCGGCCAATCCTTGCCGCTGACCGCACCTGCCCCAGCCGCAAGAAGCACGCCGGTGCACAGGATACTCATTCTCCAGCACATCATCGTCTAACTCCTTGTTTCGGTCCCTCTTTCAGGCAGTGGTGTTACAGCGCGCCCGTTCGCTCCAACGACCCGCAGCACCCGTCGACGTAGACCATCGTTCCCGGCTCCGGGTGAAGGGGAGTTCCGGCGTCAATCGTCGACAACTGACCGGATATCAATTGTCAGGAATTGCCCCTGCCTCGTATTTGACGATGGTCCCGTCGATCTGTGAGAGGTAAAGGCCTCCCGCGGCGGCCGACATGCCGTCGAACACGGGAAAGCTGTCTGCTCTGTACTCTGCGAGTCTTGTGCCATCCTTGGCCGAGACGACCCACAGCAGACCGCCTTTCTTACCAAGCCAGGCTGCGTTTTGCTCCTGGAGTTGACGATTGATGTCGTCGTCAGCACCGGGCAGGTAGCCGAGCATGGTGGTTTCGTCGGCCACGTCGGGCGGTCCCGCGATGAACAGGTGCTCGCCGCACAACGTCATCGCGTTGACCAGCAGTGGAAGTGACTCCAATTGCCAGTGAACCTTATGCGCGCCAATGCCCCCGGCCGACAGTTTCGCCCCTCGGCGCGCCCGCCTGGCTCGTTTGCCGTCACCAACGGAGGGCTTCGGCTGGGAAGCCACGGCGGGGTCCTTGTCGCACGCGTAAAGACGGTAGGTTGTGCGGGGGTGGAGCATGTTGCCCAGCGGGTCGCCGCGGAAGGCGTACGCCCTTTTGTCGTCGAGGACCATGATGCGCCCGCAGGGATTGCTTCTGCGAGGGTTGGCATAAGCGCCCCAACCCTCGCCGCACGTTGCGCCGTAGATCCAGTACGAGCGGTGATACCAGATGTCGTCGAGCAGCCCGGTCTGGCAGAACAGGTGGCGGCCACCCTGGGCGTCGCGCTCGGCGGGAGCGATCCCCAGTCGTTTTCCGTCCAGGCTGAACTTCTGTGACTGCATGTAGACGTACTGCCCGTCGCAAGAGAGCACGTCGGCGTTGGCCAACGGCATGTACTTCTTCGAGATGAGCGTCTGCAGGTTCTTGCCGGTACCGGGATCGTTCTCGTCCATCACGTTTTCCGAAACCAACCGGCCTGTGGTCGCATCGAGCCGCACCAGTCGCAACCCGCCGTCGAAAAACATGTTGCGGCCCGCCAGGGCATAAACAACATCGTCGTGGACGATGACACTGCCGCTGACCGGCCAGGCCGATTCGACCTGCTCGTAGGAGACGATCCGCTTCGAGCCAGGTGCAACCAAGTACCGCCACGCGAGCCGGCCATCGGCGGCGGCGAGGCAGTAGAGCCAACCGTCGGCCGAGCCGAACAGCACGGCGCCCTTGTACACGGTGGGCGCTGAATCGATTCGCCCGCCGACGGTGAATTGCCACGCTGTGGTTCCGGTTTCGGAGTCGAGAGCATAGAGCGTGTGGCGGTCGACGGCCGCGACGAACACCTTCCCTCGGGCAACAACCGGTTGGGTCAGCCGTCCACCCAACTTGACCGTCCACGACGAGTTTAATTCGGCCGGCAAGCCGACCGGGTTAAATCCGCTGCGCGCCGCGTCGCGACGGTACATGGGCCAATCGGCAGAGAGCTGAGAGTCAAGAGCTGAGAGCTGAGAGCCAGATTTGTATGCCGGGCCTTTCTCCAGACGCTCGGCCTCGGGCGTGAAATGCTCGCCGTCGGGCGACTTCGGTGCCAAGGCGCACAGGTACTCGAGTTTCGACTGGTAGTAGCACGCACACGTGTCGGGCGGCTTGTACAACAGACCGTTGCTCGGCATAACGCCGTAGATGCAGCTGCCGCGTACAACGTTGTTGATGTCGACCGAGTCGCCGCCGACCCGGTAGAACTCGGTGCCCATGCCGTTGGTCATGATGTACTTGGTCGTCGCCTTGCTGGGGTAGCACCTCGGGTGCATGGGGAACCCGGGAAGATTCTCGGCCACAAAGTCCTTTTCGATCTCGCCGGTGTGCAGGTCCATCACTTTGAAGTGCGTGCCAGATTCCTGCGGTTTGCCGGTGTTCACCGACCAGATAGCCCCATCGATGACAAACAGGTCCTCGGGGCAATGGTGGCTCGTCTTCATCAGCGATCCGTTCCACAGTGGCGATCCGTCCTGCGCGGTGAACGCCGAGAGCTTCGTGCCGGCGGCGAATAGCAGGACGCCGTCCGAGTAAACGACTCTCAGCGTCCCGCCGGTGGATACGCTCTTGACGGCCGGGCCGGATGTCGTCCACTGCTCTTTTCCCGTGCCACGATCAACGGCAACTAACCCAGCGCCACTGTGATAGAACACTCGGTCGGAACCGACCGTGAGCGTCAGAGGAGCAACGCGTGCCGTGCGCTTCCACAACGCGCGGCCCGAGTCGGCCTCGACGGCGGTGACTACTCGCTGCGGCCGTTCCGTGTTCCACGCCCACCCGCTGTTGGCTCGACCAATCTCTTTGTAGTTGGTCGATTCGGCCCTGTAGTCCACGGGCGGGATATCGGGATCGACCAACAGATAGAGCACGCCGTCGGCCAGTAGGACTTCTTGCGTCGGCTTGGTGCCTTCGTAAGTTCGGACAAGATCGCCGGTGGCGGCGTCGTAGGCCCGCACGGGTTCGGTCAGTCCGGCCGCGACGTACACCCGATCGGCGACGGCGACCAGCTTTCGCGGGTAGTGACCCGGCCCACTCTTCAGAGGCCAGTTGTTGGGATGCCAGTTGGGCAACGGCTGCTTCCACAACACGGTGCCGTTGAACGCATCGCGTGCAATGAGCGTCCACCGCGCCGGAAGAAAAATGTGATTGCGGAGCCCCTCGTCCATCACGTAGAACACCCGGCCGCCAGCCGAAACCATGGCATGCATGCTGGACATGAAGTCGTGGTTTCGCAGCCACTTCGGCCCGGCCATCCACTGGATCCGACGCGGGGGGCCGATCGCCGTGTCGCCGCCGACCATCGTGCCTTGTGGGTCGTGATGGAAGTGCGTCCACTCGTCCATCGTCTCCGGCCAGGGCTTTCGGATGATGGTTTCAGGTTTCGGTTTTCGGGTTTCGGGACCGAGTCTCACAGCCACACCTCCCGGCGCCAGCACACGCATGATCTCTTCATCCCGCATCCCGTATCCCGCATCCCGTATCCCGTCCCCCGCATCCTGCATCACAAGGAGATTCACCAGGTTGTCGGCATAGGGCAACCGGCCGCCTGAGAAGCGATCAACTGAAACCTTGCCGTAGAGCCCTCGCGTGTGAATGTGTTCACGGGCCGCCTCGACGTTGCTCGCTTTGGCATCCAGGCCCTGCACCAGATAGCGGTCGCTAGTACCCAAAGCAGCAGTGAGCTGCCCGTCACCACAGCCGAGGTGGACGATCAGGCCGCCCGATACGTTAGCGACGTCTAGTATTCTCCGGCCCCCCGCATCCGGGCCACCAAGTCCCGAGGCGTCGGCCGCCGGCAAGATTCGCTGTCCTGACAACCAATGGACGACACAGAGTAGTACGGTCAACGGGACGAACAAGCAACGTGCGTTTCGACTCATGAGTTCTTCTCCGGGATGCTGCCGTTTCGACGGGAATCTCTTGGGAGTTGTTGGATGGCCTAACATGCAGGACAATATGATCGCATGCTGAGCGAGCATCTGCAACAGATCGCCATCTCATAAGCCACGCCGATCCACGAGGATATGTTGGTTGCCGACAATGATCTCGTAGTCGTTCTAAGGATTGGTCGGGTGCCGCGCTTTTCCGAGGAGAATTGTTGTCGAATTGGACCAATGGTGCGGTTCGGCGGCTTCTGCGTTATGGTAGAGTCGTACGCTTTCTGAATCGCGTTTGGCCAAGAGCATCTGCACATTGAGGGAGACTATGAAGCGAAGCCTATTCTTATCCGCTGTGTTGCCATTGATGACCACCGCTGCAGGCATGGCCGCGGAAACTTCGACAAGGACCGGTGTCACGGTCGTTACCGACGCTGGCTCCGTTGAAGAGCTGCTGAAATACGCCCGGAACGAATCGAACCTTGTCCATGGCCTGGTCAAGAACGCCGACGAGGCAAGCAAACTGAATGCCGAACTTCTGGCCGCGGGACGAACCGGCCGGGTATCCGTCGGCGTTTGGGAGGGAAGCAGTATTCCGTTTGTTTCGGATACGGTGAACGTCATTGTGACGGACAAACAGGTGACAGACGATATGCGCAGGGCACTGACACCTTACGGCGCTGTCATCGACCGACGGGGAAAGGCTCTGTGGCAGAAACCCTGGCCGGAAGCCATGGACGAATGGACGCACTACCTATACGCGCCCGACGGCAACGCTGTTGCGAAAGACAGACTAGTGGGCCCGCCACGGCACATCAAATGGTTAGCGGGCCCCAAAATGCTCCGGCATCACGACCACCTGCCAAGTTTGAGCGCGATGGTCTCCAGCGGCGGTCGTGTCTTCTATATCTTCGACGAAGCTTCCAGCGCGTCGATCCTGTTTCCGCCGGAATGGAGCCTGATCGCCAGGGATGCTTTCAATGGTGTTGTGCTCTGGAAGAAGAAGATCCCGGAATGGCATCCTCATTTGTGGCCTTTGAAAAGTATGCCCGCCACACTGCCACGCAGACTCGTCTCGATGAGAGATAGCGTCTATGTGACCCTCGGTATCAAAGCGCCGGTAACTCAGCTCGACGCTGTGGACGGCTCGGAAATCAAGGACTTTGCGGGATCGGAGAGATGCGAGGAGATCCTCGTCGCTGGCGATACCCTTCTGGCTCTTTGTCTCAAAGACAAGGGCCCTCTGGACGACATGGACGCGGAACGCGGCGCGACGGGCAAGGACAGCAGAGCAACGGGCTTCCCCTATTTGAATAGGCTGATGGGAAGTAACAAATCGCCTCTATGGCTAAACGCCGAGCGGCGACTGATCGCCTATGACCTCAACACGGGCGAGGAGAAATGGCATGCCGATGGCAAGTATGCACCGCTCAGCCTGGCGACCGATAACAAACGCGTTTACTTCCATAACGGTGAGTCAGTGGAGTCGCTGGATTTCGCCACGGGAGAGAGATTGTGGACATCGACCGAGATTCCAATCTGGGAAGACTTCTACGCGTGCTATGGCTCATCATTGGTCGTGTACGACGATGTGGTGATCTTCTCAGGAGGCGAGAACTTCAGTTGGATACCACCAGGCACCAAGAGCGGAGCCGAAGACACGATGACGGCCGTTTCTGCCGTAGACGGTAAGAAGCTTTGGAGCGCGGCACACCTGTCGTCCGGCTACCGCAGCCCCGAGGATCTCCTGATAGCGCAGGGATTGGTCTGGGCACCGGATACCACGAAGAAGGCAAGCTCGACGCTGAACGGTTTGAATCCCCGAACCGGCGAGGTCGAGCGGACCGTCGAGCTGGACCTCCAACACGGCTTCCACCATCGGTGCTACTCGTCCCGCGCTACCGAGAAGTATATGCTCGCCTCGAAAGTCGGTATTAACACCATCGCGTTCGACGGCACGGAAATCACGAACGACCACTGGGTCCGCGGTTCATGTGGCTACGGTTTTATGCCGGCCAACAGCCTGATCTATGCCACACCCGACCCCTGCAACTGCTTCCCCGAATCAAAACTGAACGGTTTCGTGGGACTGGCGAAGGCAGATCCAAAGCTGGCCGCCTCCAGACAGAAGTCCGCCAAGGAAATACGAACAGAACAGGGAGAAGCATACGCAGGCAAGCTGCCGGTCAGCATGGAACAGAAGGACGCTTGGCCTACCTATCGAGCGAACTCGGCCAGAAGCTCCTCGACCATGAACACGCCGCCCGAGTCTTTCGAGCAGGCCTGGAAGACCGACATCGGAGAGAAGCTCTCTGCTCCTGTCGTCGCCGATGGCAGAGTCTTCCTGTCGTCCATCGAGCGAAATCAATTGATTGCGGTTGACGTTGACTCGGGCGAAAAGGCTTGGACGTACGTGACGAGCAGCCGCGTCGACTCGCCGCCAACGGTCGTCGGAAAACTGCTTTACTTCGGCGCGGCAGACGGGAGCGTGATCTGTCTGAAAACAGACGACGGCAAGATGGTGTGGCGCCGCAGACTGGCTCCCACCGAGGAGAAAATCGTCAACGAAGGAAGGGTCGAGTCTGTCTGGCCAGTTCACGGCTCCGTGACTTACCACAATGGCCTGATCTATGCCGTCGCGGGAAGGAACATGTTTGTCGACGGCGGGCTCTACATGTGCGCCTTGGATCCGCTGACCGGCGCCATGAAACATAGCGTCAATCACACACAAGACTTCGAACCCACTGGCGGTATGAATACGATTCCGTCCAAACCCGACGTCCTTTCCACATCGGGGCCCCACCTGTTTATGCGGTCGTTGGCGTTTGACGGCCAGTGCAACGTCGCCGAAGCGAGCGTGCCTCACATCTTCGCGGTGAACGGTTACCTGAACGACACTTGGTTCCATCGCTCGTTCTGGACATATGCTTCGAGCTGGAAGGGCGGCTGCGGGGGCTTTGCCAATACGGGCAACAGTCATCACTCGGGGCGGATCATGGCTCGTGACGATTCCGATCTCTATGGCTTCGGCCGAAACCGATACGGCTGGGGCTCGGCGTTTACCTACCAGCTTTACCGAGCGCCGCTGAAGCCAGTTGCGTCCGAACCAGCTCCGGTCACGAAAAGAAGAAAGAAACGCGACAGAAAATCCAATCCAGGCAAGAGCACAAGGACCTGGTCCGTCGAGATTCCCGTCCTGGCCCGTTCCATCATCAAGGCAAGCGACAGACTGCTAGTGACGGGACCTGAGAGGCTGTACGACGAAAACGAGACCATATTGCGACTGCCCGACGCGGCCGTTCGCAAGCAGATCGCCGACCAGGCGCGGCAGTGGAACTCGAAAGTCGATTTGCTGGTTGTCGACACTGCCGATGGCAGTGTGCTCAAGAGGGTCAGCTTCGACTTCGCTCCCGTCTGGGACGGTATGGCCGTTGCAGAGCGAAGTCTATTTGTGTCGGGCACCAACGGTATGCTCTATCGATTGAAATAGCGTTTTGAATTCGAACACCATGAAGAAATGTGTCTGTGGCAACGGCAAGTAGGATTCTGTGTCTTTCAACATGCCCATGAGGATCTCCTTCGAGCGTAAACGATGTGTGATGTGCCGCCACATCGAGATCGTGACGTCGATTGTGGTGGCCACTCTGGTCTTGTCGTGCCCTGGTGCCGAGTCGATACCGCGTGAGATTGGCCCCGCCTACTTAGATCGCTTGCCGATGGAGTTGGATCATGGCTTGGCGACGGTTCCCCGGGGAGTTCTTCTAGTAGCGCCCGCCACGTATAGTTTTGGCACGACGATCGGTCCGGAGAATTCGGTCTACTTCACTAGCTTTGCCGAGAGAACGATCACGAGGGTGCTTCCCGATCAGTTTGGTCGCCCGTCGATCTTCTCAGAAATACAGGTCGTCGCGAAAGACAAGCCGGGAGCTTACGGGATTGTGGCGGGCCCAAAGGGCGACTTGTTCTATGGTCTTGATCAAGGGTTGGGCTTGGGAGAAATCCGACACCTTCTTCCGGAAGGATCCGAGTCGACCATCATGTCCGGGCTGACAAGACCCCGACAGTTGGCGCTCGGCTCGGCAGGTTGGCTTTACGTCGTTCTCGAGACTGGACAGATTCGCACATGGGATCCCTCGAACGAACAAACCGCGATGCTAATTGATCAATTGCTTACTCCACAAAGCGTGGCCGTGTTGCCAAACGGGGCCGTCTACTTCAGTCAGTATAGTGCTCATTCTGGCGAACCTGGGATGTTGGGGACTCCGCGCATCGGTGGCACGTTGAGATGTCTGCAACCCGGCCAAACCACTGAGCTCTTGGCTGGCGGCACGGTCAAACAGTTTTGGCGCACTCGCGACATCGATTTGGGGCCTGCCGGCGAAGTCGTTTTCGTGACCGAGGCTAACGTGTGGGATCAAGGTAACTCCGGTTCTCTGTGCCGTTTCGATCCGCACAGCCGCAGACTCACACGCGTATTGACTGGGTTGGATTATCCCCAGGCTACCTCGGTCGGACCTGACGGCCGCGTCTACTTCACATTCGCCAGAGACGGATGGTTGGCGGTCTATGATCCCAACGCACGCTTCACCGACCAAACGATGCCCGGACACGGGAACGTGCAGATGTCCGTCTGTGGCGGTCGCTGGCTTGCCGAAGAATCGGACCAGCCCGGTCATCGTATTACCTTACGAGTTGAGGACCTTCAGTTTTCGGGCGTCATTCTACCCAACGAAGGCAGGCAAACGATCGGCGGCTGGATCCGCATCCCAGCGAGCCGGTTCCCAAATCTCTCGAAGCAACCACTCGAACACCCGCCGGACCCGGCCGCTGGGATGTTTCCAACGCCGTCGGTTCGGATCTCGGTTGGCTGCGGGCGATGCAAGGGAGCCGCACTGCCGGTCCGACGACACCACCGTGCCCGCTTTCCATTCGTCAAGGACCTGTTCACTCCCCCAGCCGACTTCGACGAGACCCCGATTGCCTATCTCGTGTTCTTTCAATGGGCAGCGCCGATGGAAGACGACCGGGAGTAGCGAATACGTGACGTTCCTTCGCATTCCACAGCCCAATTTCTTCCACGGAATGCAGTGTCTGCTCAGCGGGCATGCCAAACGCCACCAGAGACCTGCGCATCTACTCTGGAGGCGTTTCAGAGGAGAACTGGTCGAAGACGAAGCTATCCAAGATCTTCAGAAGTCAGCACATCCTGGGATGTGTGACGGACCCGCAAGATCACGACGTGGTCACCGTCGATGGCAAATACGATGCGATGTGTTGGCTGTCGGCCAATACCGAAGAGCAAGTGGCGGACTTCTTGCTCGACGAGTCGTGTTCCGGAGCCAGAGAACAGCGCTCAGGCGATCGCATTAGCGAGGAGATCGCTTCGTGGATGCCCACATACCACCGGTTTGCCTGATCGGTCGAGCGATGCTCCGCCCACCAATCATGAGCGGCCTGGATATCTTGCTTTGCCGGGCCGGTGATGATGGTGCCATACATCTATGCGCCTGCAGGGATGTTATTCTTGGCGCGGAATTCACGGTCGAAGGCTTCGAAATCTTGAACGTCTCCGGCACGCCATGCATCAATGCCTTCCTGGATTGCCAGACGCTCCTGGTCGAGCCAGTCGAGTGAATCGAGCGCCTTGCGTAGCACGTCTGCTTCTGTTGCTCCTTGGATCAAGGCGACACGTTGCTGAACGCGGTCTACTATGTCCTGTGGTAGTTCAACCTGCATTAACACCTCCAGGGTAAGAGAAATGAGAAAACCAACACCCTTTCAACCTACCCCACCCGTCAACAATGGCTGTGGCGCATGCTCATAGAGTGTTTGGTTCCTTTCTCCGCTGGGTGGCACGGCTGGTGGTATCATGTGTGACTGGCTTTACCAGTGCTGAGCCCACTACAAACGATCGTACCCAAGAAGCACTGGCAAAGCCAGTCACACTCACGATATGGCTTCCTTCTTGGCCTTCGTTTGGATTGCCAACCACCACCTGTTCCTTCGCATCCCCAACCCAATCTCTCCCAGGGGATACAGTAGCTGCTCCATGCGTTTGTGGACGGTAATGTGTTGGAGGTCTTTGTCAATCGACATGAGTGAGCCACGCTCCAACCTTCTCACAAGATTGAAAACAAGGCCATGCGGCTATTCAGCGAAGCCGGTACAACCCGAATACGCTTCGTCGTCGTCCGGGGAATAGGCTCGTTTTGGAGGCGGCCAACCTAGATGGAAGGATTTCCGTTGAGGTGCCCAAAACGGAAGAAAGGTGGAGTACCACGGAGTACGTGCACACATTCACCATGCGGTTTTGGGGCACTATTCGCCGATGATCCAATCGATTTCGACCTTGCTTCCTGGCTCTGCGCCGCCTGTCGTGGGATCCAGGCGGATGGCACGGATGGCTTTGCCTCGCCAGTTGGTGTGTGTGGCTACGGGGATCTCGTATTCATGCCAATGGCCATCCGGCGTTACGGGGAAGTTCAAGTACTTGTCGTCATGGAAGTTCGGTTCCTCGTTCGTGGTCCAGAACAACTGGCTCTGTGCGTTGCACGGCGGCAATTTCATTCGCACCTTCAGTCGGGTATATGTATCGGGTGGGATTCGCAGGTAGGTGCGCTGGAAGAATGGGTCTGCACCGGTGACAGTCAGGGACAACACGCCATTTGCTATTTGTGCCCTAGTCAACGAATTGAAGCCATCCCAACCCTGCAAATCGTTCGCTCCGTCGAATTGGAAGTCGATGACTTCCAGTGGCTTGGGCGGTTCGGGGTATTTGAACGCAGGCGTCAGTTTGAGCAGCTTGCCATCGCCTGCCGCCAGTCGCAGATTCACTTGCTGTTTCGACAACGCGAGCGGTCGCTCTGTGCCGTCCGTTGCGCTGATTGCTGCCACCGATACGACATGCGGTAGAAACGTCAGCGGAAACTCTACGGGCTTGGCATGGTCGCGATTGACGACCATTGCATAGTCCACGCCGTGTTCGTCTCGGAAGAACCCGATTACCAATGACACGTCGGCGGGAGCCGACAAGACTGCGTCGCCGCCCAATCGGCGACAACCAGGTGGCGTATCCCCAGTGTGGTAAACGCCGGTGGACGTCAATAGCAGCAAGGTGCGTCCCAGCATTTTGGTCTCGCCGTTCAGTTGTTTGACGATGGGGTAGAGTCGTGCCGGTTTGCCTTCGCTGTCGACAATGGCGGTCCCGCCTTCCTCCTCCCAGCCCTTCAAGGTCCAGTAGGTGAACCACATGATTCCCTTCATGCCGTACGCCAGCGACGTGTAGACCTGCCACCGCATTTCGCCGTCCGTGGGATCCCGATAGGCCAAGTGCGGCGCCGACAGGATGATGTTCCAAGGCGGAGTGCTAAAACGCAGACCGTATTCTCGAATCAGCGCTAGGTTCTCGAAGTAATCCGGCCGGTCGCGTCCATCTTGCAGCAGACAGTAGTGGTCATAGCTGAGCACCACGGGCTTGACGATACTCAGGTACTTGTCCAGGTGGTCGGAGTAGGTCGGTGTACCCAGTTGCTTCGTGGACGCATACGTGGGAAATAGGTTGATGTACGGCAGATGTGCTGGGTCACATCGCAGGAACTCGGCATTGATCTGGCCCAGGGCGGGAAACTGCGCGAAGTTCGGTTCATCTTGAAGGTAGTAGCCGTACAGCGCCCGGTGTGAACTGTAATCGGCAACGATCCCCGCGACTTTCTTGCGCCAATCGTCGTTCGCCACCATTTTCCAGTTGATCCGGCTGTCCACCACCATCGCCTTGAGGCCGACCTGCTGACAGAATTCCAGCATTCGACGATTCTCTTCAACCGAGTAACCTCCGGCTGGACCGCAGAAAGTGAAGTTGCCGTCCTTAACCGTCTGCCACGTCTCCAGTTTGTTGAACGTCACCGGTGGACCGAGCCAATAGCCGACCGGAAATTCGTCTGGTTGCCAGGGCCCGCCGGCCTCGACCGTGCTCACGAGTAAGCTTGCCGCGATCAAAGCCATCGCTCCTGCCGTGGCTCGCGATCTAACGTAGTCCTTCATGTCTCTCTCCATGTCTTCGTGGCCGCATCACATCGAGTGCCGGGAGCTAGTTCCTCGAAACCGTCAAATAAGTCTAGCAAATGTGAATAGCACGGAGAACGAGCCGGCACGGCGAACGCGTAGATGGTATGATGATCGTCTGGATTGATGTACGCTGACGGCACCGAAATGAAGAGACAACCGTTGCCGATTCAAAGGGAGACTGCTTCATGTTTGGATCAGATCAAGTAACCCGACGTAGATTCCTCGGTCGGACGCTCGCGGTTGGAGCGGCAGGGCTGATTGCCCCGCGTCTTGCCGCCGGATCCGCCAATGCTGCGATGCCGTACCTGAAGGATGAAGGCTGGCAGATCGGCTGCTGGACGCGTCCTTGGGCCAAGTACGACTATCGCGTGGCTATGGACGCAATCGCCGAGGCCGGATTCAAGTACATCGGCTTGACGGGCGCAAAGACGAAGACTCGACGCGTGATCGCGCCGACCACCACGATCGACGAGGCTAAAGAAGTTGGCGAAGAGGCCAGAGAACGCGATCTGACGATCACTAATGTCTACGGCGGCGGCATCCCCTTGGATAAAGGCGGCGAAAGCCTGCGGAAGATGATCGACAACTGCGCAGCGGCTGGAGGGCGGTCGGTCCTGTTAGCGCACATGGGCAACGAAGAGACTCTCGAAGCTTGCTGCAAGACGGTTGCCCAGTGTTGCGATTACGCGGCGGACAGGCGTGTGGTAATCGTGCTCAAGCCCCACGGCGGCACGACCGGTACGGGACCGCAACTGCGTAAGGCTGTGGAACAAGTCGGCCACAAAAACTTCACCGTGATGTATGACCCGGGGAATATCTACTACTACTCAAACGGCGAAGTGGATCCGGTGCAGGACGCGGCTTCAGTCGATGACCTGATCACGGGTATGTCCGTCAAGGACTACAAGCATCCAAAGAACGTCGCACTCACACCCGGCACGGGGCAGGTGGACTTTCCAGCGCTCATGGCCCGGCTAGGCAAAGGCGGCTTCACGCACGGTCCACTGATCATCGAAACCCTCGCACCCGGCGATCCAGCTCAGACGATGCAGGAGGCCAAGAAGGCACGCAAGTTCGTCGAGCAACTGGTTAGCGATCAAGGTTAATAGACGCAGCGCGACCGTTATTCGTTTTGGGCCGGTCTCCTGACCGGCCCGCATGCGAGGCGGCCGGTAGATTTCTCGGAGACCCTATGATCCCACGCGTGTCGCGGTCGTGAGACCACGACACAACATAGCTGATCCCACGCGCGGAGACATATCAATTGTCCTCTTGCGCGTCACGCAGCCGGTCACGCGCGGACCGGTAGAGATGAGTGCGGCGTTCACGAAGCAGCTGCTTGACGTCGTACGAGCTCATTCCCAACTGTGAACCGGCTTGGCACAGCAGTTTGTATTCGTCGCGGCGGACGACGCCGTCGCTCAGACTGATGTCGGCCATGGCGGACAGCCAATCGCGTGCCTGATCGGGGTCAGCCGGCTCTGGAGCATCGAGTTGGCCTTGCCCAGCCGCCTCGATCAGCATTTCCAGTTCGTGTGCGGGCACATGCCGATGCCGAGCTACCTGCTCGAGCATCGCTCGTTCGCGGGCATCCAATTGATTGTCGGCCAGCGCCGTCTTGACCGCCCAAGCCAGCAAATCTGTGCCGTGCGGCTCTTGCTGATCATCGGGCACGGCTTCGGCCATGGGGATCGCTGGAGCCGCGGCAGACGCCGCCGTATACGAACGAGCTTGCTGCAGCAATTCTTGTGCGGCGGGATTGTACATCGTCAAGAAGTCGACCAACACCCAGTCGTGTGTGCCGTCGTTCAGCACTTCTCCGCAAAACTCACAAGCGTGCGAAGTGATTGTTGATTCCGGGGCTCCGCAGCCTGGACAATGTGACGAACAGATGCTGTGTCCAACATCGGTCTGCACCCCGGTGTTGCGAGCGAACACAAACAGGTGCTTCGCCGCCCTACTCTGGCCGGACCGTTTGGGAGGACCCTGCGGCCGGGCGATGAACTGGGTGCCCGACCAACGGATCTCGACCAGCGCCGTGTCTCGCTCATTCCCGCGGAACGCGCCGCGCGCGTCCACCGAACCGACTGCGCAGTCGCCCATGTAGTTACGCTCGCTCCCACCCCTGTTGAATTGCGATTCGTACTGCTCGCAGAATTCGGGAGAAGCCATTTTCGCAAGTGGCGCGATTTGCCCCAAGCGGTCGGCCATGACTTTGCGCCAAAAGACAACCGACGCTCGATCCTCCAAGTGCTGCACGTTGAATCCGGGATCTGCTTCGCTGCGGTAACGAGCCACACCGGGCACTTCGTCCGACGTCCCACCGTACCATTCGCACTCTTGTGTGATCTCGCTCATGACCCAATCGTATTGGCCGCTGCGAAGCAGGCTATCGCACGATTGGCACTTGGCGGACTGGTTCAGTGCAATCTCGGTTCCGCAGTTCGGACAGTTGCCCTCGATCAACCCAGGCCCGTCCTTGGTCTGGACGCCGCGGCGGCGGAGATACGTCCAGTACTCGACAAACGTCTCCTTATTGCGGTTGCCCGAGACGTACTTGCCCGTGTCCAGCGACACTCGATAGGCAACGCACGAAGCCTTGATGCGCACTGTGGCCTGATGAAAGAACTCGTCGCTGTTGACCTGGGCTAACAGCATCTGGTGAATGACCACGTCAGACACACGCGGACGATAACCGAAATCGCGTTGCTCCATGAATTGCAGCGAGAAGCGTTCGTAGATGCCATCGGAAACGAACGCCCGCACACTCGCTAGATCCTGTTGGCTCCAGGCGTCCTGGATTTGTGCGAAGGCTTGGCTCAGCCGGTTATAGAACTGCTGCTCGTCGAACGCCGGATCGTCCTCGCGCAGACTGTCCACGGTCTGCCGTCGCTTCAATTCGCCCATCACCATGCCACCTCGGCGGATGACCCCGTCACGACGGCCTTCGTTCGAACGGTGCCCGAGGTAACAGAAAAGAGCTATGGCACCAATGACCAGCGGGATGCCGATGATCGGATGCTCCGTGCATAACCAGATAACGAACACGATTAGTTCGCCGCCGCCGTCACCACCACCACTTCCTCCGCCGCCGCCACTGAAACCACCTCCGCCACCTCCGCCGCCGCTGTAGCCGCCCCCACCTCCAGCTCGGGCAAACACGTCGAGCGGCAGCAAGCATACGAACGTGCAAACAACCAATAAGATCAGCAGCCCGAAACAAATCTTCTCATAACGTCGGTTCATTACCTGGACTCCCCGTCGCTCCACAAACTCGGTGCAACCGCGTTCCGGTCTTTTCGTTCCAAGGATCTGAGTTTAGGCAGTAGCGGAAGTCGCCAAGACTTTCGGGAGTCTGCGATGCCGGCCGAAACTCTTGGCGAGTTCCGCTACCCTAGAATCAAGCTGTGACAAGGCACAGCCTCTTGCGACCAGTGACGTTGGATACACAGAACTCTTACCGCCACTACGCAGCATATGCGAGACTTCAAAACACCGCAAGCAATTACGGTGCGTGGGAATGGGCAGATTCTGCGGTGGTTGCGAGCTGTGAGCCAGAAGAGATACTGGACACCGCCACGTGTTCACGCGGCCGATCGATGTGCGATGTTAGACGCTGACTTTGCCAAGATTCCGTGACGATGCTAGTCCTATGGTGCGTCTTCTTCAGGCTTGTCGCTCTCGGCGTCCTCTTCCGGCTTCTTCGTCATCACTAACGTGATTTCTCGTTCTTCGCGCTCCGACAGAGAAATCGTTTCCGACGCGTCGTTGTAGCCGTCGGCCTTGGCGGTGAAAGTGACCTTCGTGTCCGGGAGCATTTGCGACGACCGATAGCGTCCGTCTGTCTGCTTCTCGAAGAACATGTGCGTGGGCAAGCCGCCGACGGGATGCATCAGTTCATCATCACCATCGTAGACTCCCGCGATTTTCAATTCAGTGATCTGTCGCCCCTTCTCGTCCACCGCCTTGACTTGCACGACCGGGGCGTGATACCGAATGACTTCGACTCCGGTTATATCGTCCTCGATAGCGCCCAGCTCAACATTTCGCGGACTGAGAAGTGAACCGTCTTTCTTCAGCCGGACTCGCAGCGATCCATGCTCGTTGGTGATGGCATCCAGCCGTGCCTTCTGCAGACCTTTCGGCAGACGGCCCACGATCTTGCCTTCCGAATCGGGCGGTAAGCGTTTGTGCCACCACTGGCCGTTCATGTCGCCCCACACGCTCACGGAATGCCCTCGGCACGTTTCTCCTTTGGAATTCAGATACTGGCCAACGAACTGAACGTGTGGCACAGCCTGGACCGTGATGGGTTGTTGCTCGTCTTGCGGAAGTATCTCGATCTCCTGGGCAACAAAAACGTCCTGTATCGTGATCGGATTCCGAGCCTGCTTGTGGTAAGTGATCTCTTCCGGATAGCCGTCAACATTGATCTCGTGTTTGCCCGGCTTCATCGGCCCCAACTTGAAGTGGCCGTTTTCGTCGGTCATCGCCGAACGATTCATCGACGAGGCAACTGGCATCTTGATTTCATTGCGGGAAGCCTCATGGCTTAGATTCACCCAAACGCCAGCGACCGGCTCACCCGACGCATTCACGACACGCCCCGAGACTGACACTCCCGTCTCTAGTTGGATATCGCCCCATTCGCCGCGTTTCGTGCCTGACAGAATCTGTTGCGGCGCAAAGTCCTTCGGAACGATCCAAAACAAACTCGGGCCGCCTTTCGCCAAGCTCAGCGTGAACTTGCCCTGTTGGTCCGTTTCGGCGCGGAAAAAGCTGCCGTATTCTCGGTAGTCTTTTGCGTCGGCTTTCGAGTACGCCAACATCTTGACGTTTGCCAGTGGTTTTCCGTTCGGATCAACGACACGTCCCGTCAGCGTTTCGCCCGACGTTAACTCGATCCGAGAGAAGAACGGCGGATCGCCCAGCCGGAGGTTCTTACGGATCATGCTCAACGCGTAACCGAAACCCTTCTTCCAAGCATACTCGGGATGCTCAACATCCAACTCGATGTACAAGTACCTCTCGGCGACCTGCTCCGGTGGAATCACAAAACTGTAATTCCCATCCTTGTCAGTTCGATGCTTCGATTCCTCAATGATTCTCCGCTCGTTTGCCTTCAGGATCATTCGGCGTACGACGACTTTGGCACCCTTGACGGGTTTCTTGGTTGCTTTGTCGACCACCGTGCCGGAGAAGGAGAGGCTATCGGGTGCTGGTTGCTTGCCCTCGTCCGCCGCGTCGCCTTGGTCAGCAATAACACTCGCGGTTGCGGACTCCAGGCGAATCACGCCTAGCCCAATCACCAGAATCGCCAAGGCACACGCCAAGCCGACAGACACGCGCCGGCGAACCGAATCGGCCAGACGGAAACGCTCCGACAACAGCAGCTCGACTCGCCGGTATAGACTCGACCGGCGATCCGCCATCGTGAGCGCGAGCCGATTGCGCCGCTGCTTTCGCCCGGATACCAACCCCATCAACAATTCGGCGTAGTCGGTGCGGTTGCCCGTACCTTGGACCGCCGAATTGTCCGCTACCTGATCCTGGCAGGTTCGCAACTCACGGCGCAGGTACCAAAACAGTGGCTGGAACCACAGCAGAGGCTCCAGCGATTGGACGAGCCACCAGGTGACAATGTCATGGCGACGCACGTGTTCCCACTCGTGCGACAGACAGTAGACCAGTTCGCGTCGGCTGCCGGGATCGACGAGCGTCTTCGGAAGCACGATCACCGGGCGCCACACACCGAAAGTCATTGGCACGTTGGTCTTTGACGAAACTAACACTCGCAAGTCGCGCTTTCGCACCTCGGGCCACTGCTTCCATACACAAAGCAGTTCGTCCGTCGCCGTTTCGGCACCTCGTAGCAGTCGCTGCAATTGCCAACGGCCGATGCACAACAACGCGACCAGCCAACTTCCGATCAGCGCCGCCACCGCGACACAAACGGTTTGGAACGTGCCCCAGAGGCTTCCGGCAATGGATGCCGAGTCGCGTCTGGCCGGTGCGGGGGCGCCAGCAGCGCCGCTTTCCGTAAGGTCGGCCGGATGGCCCGTCACGGCTTCTGACGTAGGTTCATTTGGCAGATAGGCTGTCTCGTTCATCGCATTGCCCAGAACGGTGTGGGAATCGGGCGATTGTACTCGCGCGACTTGATCCGATTCTGATGCGGCCGAATCCGCTTCCGGCAACACAGCGACCGAGAACGACGGCAGGAACGACGCCTGACGGAGGACGATCGCCGCGATCAATGCGACCAGCGTCCATTGGATGCAGCGGACACGCTCGATAGGTTGTCGCAATCGCCAAGTGATCAACGCGCCGATCGTCAAGACGACCAACGACACCGCAGCCACGTCAACCAGAGCTTGAAAGAAACCGTCGGTTAGTGACATCTCATTCGTCCTCCGAGTCTTGTTTGCGTATGCGAGCTCGACCGATCATCTTTTCGAGTTCGCGCATCTCATCCGTCGATACGTCTTCCGCTTGGAGCATGCTCAGCACCAACTTGTCCAAGGCACCGTCGAACACTTTGTGCAGAAACCGCGAACTCGCCCGTTCGGGACTGTAGTTCGCCGAATAGTAGAGCGTTCGTGCTTCCTTGCGTTGTTTGACAAGTCCCTTGTCCGCCATGATGCGCAGCAGTGTTTGTATCGTGGTAAAGGCACACTCGGAGTTGGGGCACATCGCCAGGTGGACGTCGCGCACTCGCGATTCGCCCACGTCCCATAGCACCTTCAATATGTCCATTTCTCGTTCGCTGGGTATCGTGTTAGTCAATTTGCGCGCTCCGGTAGCTATGGTCGTGTAGTGCTGCTTAATTGTTGCCGGTGCGGGCAATGGCCCAAAAGAACACGGATAGTGAGTAGCCGTGCCAACCGGCCGAAGTCGTGCCGGGACACCTAAACTAATAGGTTAGTTGGAATATATCGGTCGACCGTGTTTCTGTCAAGCAAGAAAATGACGAGACGGATTCCCGACTTCGTCTCTCTCCGAAAGGCACACCTATCTCGCGAGCAATTTCTGAACCACTGCCGCGTTGACGAATCGTCGAACCGAAACATGCACCATTGCATAAGGACAGAGCTTTGCTAAGGCAGCGATGCGGGATGAGTTGCGAAGAAGCTTGCCGCCGTTACTCCACAGGACTATATTGGCATTCACGTGTGGGGATCGGAACTCCTCGCAGGCAGCAACCAACCTCTTCTAGCATGAGTGCATCCTATGTCGGACGATCCATTTTCTCCGTATCAATCACCTCCTACGCCACAGGAACAACCACAGTCACAGCCGGCGTCACTCGCGACCCGGCCAACGTCTGTTACCGTCTTCGGGATTCTAAATCTGGTATTCGCCGGCATGGGCTTGTTCGGTGTGTGCTGTGGGGTGATATCGATGATCGGGATGGACCTAATACCAAACAAGCCGCCGAATCCAGTATTGGATCTGATGGAAGAGAATCAGGCGTACCATATATACACGATGGTCACGATGGCGCTTTCGTTTGTGTCTACCGTCGCTCTTGGCCTTGCAGGCTTCGGACTGTTGAAGATGCGGCCTTGGGGACGGCAGCTGTCGATTGTCTATGCCATTTACACCATAATAGCTGGCATTGTTGGGTCGATCGCTAACTGGGTTTGGCTGGTACAACCGATGATGGAGCAAGCCGACATGATCCCAGCCGGCCCGGAACGATCTGGCGCCATGATCGGTGCTTATGGAAGTGTGTTCGGAGGTTGTTTTGGCGTTATCTATCCCATTATTCTGCTGATCTTCATGATGCGAAGCAATGTTGTCGAGGCGTTTCGCAATCAACAAGGAAGCAACGTGCCGCCCCATTGAGCGGCGATTGGTTCGTGTCACTTCACGTTGCCGCGTTCGACCGCTGTGCGCGGACGTTCCGAACCCCGTGTGAGCTAATCATGAGAACACTCTTCCGTCTGTCTTGTGCTGTCGTGACAATGACAGTCGGATTCTCCGTCGCGAGTGCGGCAGAGTCCGATGCGCCGATCGCACCCCGCGAGGTGATCAAGCTATTCAACGGGAAAGATCTGAGCGGATGGACAACTTGGCTAGTTGATGCCAAACGCGAAGACCCGCGCGGTGTCTACTCGGTACGCGACGGAATGCTCCGTATTTCCGGCGACGGATTCGGGTACTCGAGCACGGATCGAGCGTACAAGGACTACCGGCTTGTGGCGGAATTGAAATGGGGTGAGCAGAACTTTCGTACGCGGAAGGGTATGGCCCGCGACTCGGGTATCTTTCTGCACACCGTTGGGCCCGAAGGAAACAGCTACGATCGCGGCTGGGGGGCGAAAGACAGCAATACCGGCGGCGACATTAGCAGCGGCGCATACAAAGCAGCTATTGAATGCCAGGTGATGGAAGGAGGCTTCGGCGACGTGCTGCTAATCCACGGTCGTTACGCCGACGGCCGTCATGTCCCCGTACGTATTACCACGCCAGCTAAAGATCGTCGCGTCGATGGCGACTATGCGAGGTACCAGTTTGATCCGAAGATCGACAAGCAGACTCTCAGTATCGGCGCGATCGCTTGGCTGAACAAGGACACCGCATGGAAGGACGTTCCGGGCTTTCGAGGGCAAAACGACGTAGAAAGCTCATGCGGCGAATGGACGCGAATCGAATGCATTTGCGCGGGCGACCGCATCACGGTGTTCGTCAATGGGAAACGGGTCAACGAAGCCTACGATGTATTCCCCGCCGCCGGCAAGATACTCCTGCAGTGCGAAGGTTCGGAGATCTTCTTCCGGAAAATCGAGCTACATCCTGTGAAAACGCAAGATGCGGGCAATCTTCCCCGGTATACGATTCATCGCGCATCGTCACCAGTCACGATCGACGGAAATCTTGACGAACCAGCCTGGAAGGCGGCGCGCAGCGTCGGTGATTTCGTTTTCCCGTGGTGGGAAAAGGGAAAGAAGGAACAAACCGTCGCGAAGATGCTGTGGGACGACCGATGCCTTTATGTCGCCTACCGCTGCGAGGACGCTCACATTTGGGCCGACCACACCGAGCGAGATAGCTCGGTGTGGTTGGACGATTGTGTCGAGGTGTTTACCGCACCCGATCCCGACCAACCGGACAACTATTTCAACATCGAAATGAATGTGCGCGGCGCCTTTCTGGATCAGCATCATCCAGACGGCCCGGGAGAGGACGTGGCCGAGGAATGGAACTCGTCAGGCATCAGGATCGCGACGACCGTCAACGGCACACTTAACGACGCCAGCGACACGGATCGATCGTGGACCCTGGAAGCAGCGATTCCTTTCGCGAATTTCGCGAAGGTGGCGAAGCATACTCCACCGAAGCCTGGTGATGTATGGCACTTGAACCTGAACCGACTGGGCGGCAAGATGAATCCACAATTCAGCCAGTGGTCCGTAAGCAAAACCGAGGAGCCTCAGTTTCACGCCCCAAGGTATTTCGGTCGAGTGAACTTCTCGCAGTAGCTTTCTTGCCCAGCACCCCTCATCCCAACTGCCCGAGTTCGTAGGCGGCCTGGAACATCGCTTCCACGTTTTCGACGGGTACGTCCTGCTGGATGTTGTGGACCTGCGTGAACACGAAGCCGCCAGGCTGCGAGGTGAACACTTCGATGTTGTGGCGCACGTGTTCGCGGACTTCTTCGGGCGTACCCAGCGGAAGGACTTTCTGAGTATCACATCCGCCGCCCCAGAAAACGACTTTGCCGCCAAACTCCCTCATCAGTCGCTCGGGTTCCATGTTCGCGGCGGCAATCTGTACGGGGTTCAGGATGTCAATACCCGCGTCGATCCACTCAGGAATGTAGCGGTAAATGGACCCACAGGAATGCAAGTACGTTTTCCAGTTCGTGTTGGTGTGCACCCAGTCGCACACTTGTTCGTAATGAGGCTTGATCATCTCCCTGAAAAGATCGGGCGATAGGAGTTCGCTTCGCTGAGTCCCCGCGTCGTCCGATGCCACTCCCCATGCAAAACAGCGATCACCCACGGCTTGATGGTACAGTTCCATGCGCTTGATCGTGGCGTCAACGAAACGTCCCATCATGTCGTTGGCGGTCTCCTTTTCCGTCATCAACATGCACAGCCACTCATCCAGCGAGTCTTGCGTAATATTGTCGGACAGCAGCGCGCTGAGCCCCATCATGGATATGCTCGCTCCCCATCCAAGCAACGCCTTGTCCGTGTTCTCGTAGAGAAGCTTGGCGTGTTCCGCAAACGCGTCCAATTCTCCGTCCGGCACTGTATCACTCGGTCGAAAGGCATCGGGATCGATACGCTTGCCAGCCATGGTCGGACGGACAAAGTCGAAGTAGTACCCGTCCTTCGGCATGCGGGCGAATCCGTTGCCGTCCGCACCGATCAGCATCCAACTTCCGTCCTCTTGTTCCTGGATGTTCGTTCCGGGCGGGAAGTAGACATCCAGACCACAGAAGAGTTTCTTGTGCACGCCTTCGGACGCATCCAGCCGCGCCCAACGCGCCGTCGCTGGCTCCAGCGGCAAGACATCCACATGGAGTCGCTCGATGACCTCCATCTCCAGTTCTGCCAGCACCTGCATGCTGTCGTGGACTCGCGTAGGCGTCTCGATCCCCATCCGCCGCTTCAGTTGGTCGTAAACAACGGAGTTAATGCCCGAAGCACGAATACTTCCCAGATCGATAGGCACTCGGTCCGGAGTCTCAAAGTTCACCGCTTTTTGTACACGCTCGCGTGAATTCATATTCGTCCCCTCGATCCGTAGGCCTTTCGCAATTATGCCGCCAGCGGCAGCCCGGCGCCGCAGCGGTGACTAGCCATCGCCACATCATCTTAGCGGCGCGTTTCGCGTTTTTCGATACTCTCAAACGGTTTAGGTGGTGTGAGAACTGAGAACAAGTGAATCTGCGCCTTGCCGCTCGCTGTCGCGAGCAGCGGAAGGAGACACAAGGGCCATGCGCTGGACACGCGCGATTTCGCTGGATACATTGCCGAGTGGACACACAATCTACCATCGAAGGAGATACGGCATGAAAAGAGTCCGAAGACATCATCGTTCGTCACTGGCAGTCATTCTTGCTTTCTTGTGCATATTGAACTCATCCATGCTGACACTAGCAGAAGACGCAGAATCGCCGGCCGTTCAGGCATCGGAGATTCTCAAGGCGACAAGTGTCACAGGCGGACTGGTCGTACACCTCGGCTGTGGCGACGGGCGGCTAACGGCTGCGTTGCGTGCGAGCGACGCGTACCTTGTGCACGGCCTCGATGCCAATGCAGCGAATGTCGAGCGTGCTCGGGCACATGTCCGTTCGCTTGGCCTGTACGGAAAAGTCTCGATTGACCATCTTGCCGATCATCGGCTGCCGTACGCGGATAATACGGTGAACTTGGTGGTGCGGGACGCGAGGGGCGGGATACGGGATGCGGGATTCGAGATACGCGATGATGAGATCATGCGCGTGCTGGCACCCGGCGGTGTAGCCCTGGCTCTTGACTCTCGACTCTCGACTCTCGACTCTGAACTCCTTCTCTAAGCCGCGGCCCGAGGATATCGACGAGTGGACCCATTACCTCTACGATGCGTCGAACAACGCCGTGTCTGAGGATTCGGTCGTCGATCCACCCGCGAGTTTGCAGTGGGTAAGTGGCCCGAAGTTCTCGCGAAGCCACGAGCACTTGGCCAGCCTGAGTGCGGCTGTTGCCGCGGGCGGACGGATCTATTCGCTGGAAGATAGCGGTCCGATCCAGTCCGTCGCGTTTCCAGCGAGTTGGTTCCTTGTCGCGCGGGATGCATACAACGGGATCACTCAGTGGAAACGCGAAATGGGCGTGTGGGAATGGCACCTTCGCGAGTTTCGCCACGGCCCGCCTCAATTGCCGCGGCGGCTGGTGGCTGTCGAGAATCGTGTGTATGTCACACTCAGTTACGGCGGACCGGTCGAAGCCATCGACGCGGCAACGGGCAAAACCATCGCGACCTTCAAAGGCACCGAGGGCACTGAAGAGATCGTCCTTATCGACGGAAAGCTCTTGTTGGCCATCGGCGATGCGAAGCCGGCGGTGAGAGCCGACGCACGACGTAGTGCGCCTGCAGGGACCACCAGACGCGTGCTGGCCATCGATGCAACGTCGGGCAACCTGCTTTGGGAGAACAAGGTCGACAAACTCGCGCCCGTCACGCTCGGTGCTGCCGGGGGCCGAGCGTTCTATCAGGACGGTGCATGCGCAGTCAATGTGGACCTAGAGACAGGGGCAGAGCTTTGGCGTTCCGAGCCATTGGCCGTGCAGGCTTCGAAGGCAGCATGGTATTCGCCGGTTCTCGTGTCCTACGACGACGTGATGCTGTGGGCGGATGGGAAAATGTTGACTGGCCTCGACGCGGCCACGGGAAAGGCGCTCTGGAAATCTCAATCGGAAGTCAACTGGCATGCTCCGCCCGACGTACTTGTTGCCGGGGGGTTGGTATGGACTGGCAAACTGCGGGTCCATACCCAGCCGGGTATCACGCAGGGGCTGGATCCAAAGACAGGCGAGGTCAAGATGACTCGGGCGCCGGACCAGGAGACGTTTGCCTGCGGTATGACCCATCACCGCTGCTACCGCAACAAGGGCACGGATCGCTGGCTGCTGCTCGGTCGAGCGGGCACCGAGTACTTGGACGTTGCGACCGGCGAGATCCGACCACACCACTGGGCGCGCGGGATGTGTCAATACGGCGTCATGCCTGCCAACGGTCTACTGTACGTGCCGCCACACGCATGTGCCTGCTTTCTGACGGCGAAGCTCAACGGATTCAACGCATTCGCCCCAAGGAGAAGAATGAGGGATGAAGGCGAAAGGATGGCAGACGACAGGCTGGAGAAAGGGAAAGCGTTCGCAGCGGTCAACGATCAGCAATCAGAGGTCAGCGAAGATGATTGGCCGACGTATCGCCACGACGCGCTGCGATCTGGGCGGGCTTCGACGGAGGTGCCGACGGAAGTCAAACAGAACTGGCGGTCCGATGTCGGCGGCAAGCTTAGCGCGGTGACGGTCGCGGCTGGCAAATGCTTCGTAGTGGCCATCGACGACCATTCCGTCCATGCGTTGAACGCCGACACCGGCGATTGCGTTTGGTCCTTCACGGCAGGCGGCCGCGTCGATTCGCCGCCCACAATTTCCGACGGGTTGGCTGTGTTTGGCTGTCGCGACGGCTACGTGTATTGCCTGCGCGCGTCTGATGGGGAAGTCGTTTGGCGGTTCCGCGCATCGTCATCGGATCGCCGTATCGTCGCGTACGGCCAACTGGAATCGCTCTGGCCCGTGCGCGGTAGTGTATTGATCGAAGACGGCGAAGTGATGTTTGCAGCGGGGCGATCGTCATATATCGACGGCGGGATCCGCCTGTTTCGTCTGGAATTGAAAACCGGTAGTATGCTCACCGAGTCCCGTGTATACACGCCAGACCCCGAGATGCATCGGCAGCCGCGCGAGGCAGTCAGCGGCTTCAACCTGGGCGGCGCTTTGCCGGACGTTTTGGCTAGTGACGGTGAGACGGTATTCATGCGACAGCTTTGTTTCACGCCCGACGATTTGCAGCCGGCTCCCGCCAAACGCCACCTTTTCAGCCCGACGGGCCTGTTGGACGACTCATGGTGGCACCGAACCTACTGGGTTTATGGCGATTCTTTCACATCCGGCTGGCCGGGCTGGTGGCAGACTGGCAACAAGGTACCTGCTGGTCGCATACTGGCCTTCGACGAGGATACCGTCTACGGCTTCGGTCGGAGCCAGTTCCGCAACTGGTCGAGGAACGCAGGTGCCAACTGGGCCGCGCAAGAGCCGTATCATCTGTTCGCGGCGGCCAAGGATGCGAAACCCGCGCCGCAGCCCCCGGCCACTCCAGCGAAGAAGAAGCCACGCAGCAAACGTGGCCCGGCGAAGATGACCTTCAAATGGTCCACGGAAGCCTCGATCCGAGCCCGAGCATTGGTGCTTACGGGTAATACTCTGTTTTTCGCGGGTACGCCCAACCGAGGCAACAGCGACGAGGAGGCCCAAGCCGCCATGCTTGGCAAAGAGGGTGCTAGTCTAATCGCCGTCTCGACGACCGACGGTGCCAAACTCGCGGAGACCCCGCTGCCCGCCCCGCCCGTTTTGGACGGCATGGCTGCAGCCGAGGGACGCCTCTATATGTCCACAGTCGATGGTCAGATAATCTGCTTGGGTGATTAACAACGTTCCATCGGAGTTCACTTGGAGAAGGAGATCGGGAGGGCGAGGCTCCTGCCGAGCCGTGAGCCTGACCCAAGAATCCAGCCGAATTCGGCTCGGCCGGAGCCTCGCCCTCCGGATCGTCTGACGGCAATGGCAACGAGAAGAACCATGGCGGCCATCGCGCCACACGGGAGCACAACTCATGAAGCGGCGACAATTTCTCAAGACGAGTTTAGGTGCTGCGATCGCAGCCGGAGCATCACGGGCTGTAGGTGACACAGGAGACGCGGACCAGTCGGTGACGCCGCAACTGTTGACTTGTGATACGTTCGTCTACGGCTCGACGCCCGGCGGAATCGCGGCCACGATCGAGGCAGCACGGCGCGGCGATCGTGTCGTGCTTGCCTGTCCCAAGAAGAATCCAGGAGGCATGGCGGCCAGCGGTCTCTGTACGACGGACGCCGTTCGCAGGCATCTGTTTGGCGGTTTGGTGATCGAGTTCATTTCCAAGGTGGCTGATCGATATCGGCAGATTCTTGGCGACGACAAAGAACAGTGGAAACTCGTTCACGATGGGTGGTATTACGAGCCGTCCGTTGCCGAGTACGTGTTCCGCGAAATGCTGGCGGCCGAAGAAGAGCGGCTGCGGTGGATACCCGATCACTGGCTCAGCAAGGCGAGCGTCGAAAGCGGACGTATCACTTCGGTGGATTTAGAGGGGCCGGACGGAAAGGCCATCTGTTGCACGGCTCGGACTTTCATCGACGGCACGTACGAAGGGGATCTGGCCGCAAAGGCGAAGGTGCCCTATCGGGTCGGCCGCGAAGGTCGTGATGAATACGGCGAATCGAAAGCCGGCATCCATTACATGAACTGGCGTACCGGAGAACAGATCCAGACTGCCGACACTGGCGAACCTTCGATTGCCATTCAGGCGTTCTGCGCTCGATCAATCTTCACCGATGATCCCGAGCACCTCATCCCCATCGAGAAGCCGGCCACGTACGACCAGCACCTGCAAGACTATCTGCCGTTGATCGACGACTTCCAATCACGACGCCTTCGCGGATGGGGGTACGGGACGCGACTGCCGCGTCGCAAGTATCAGATGAATGGCAACATTGCGGGCTCAACCAGCATCAACTGCCCTGGCGTCAATTGGGGCTATCCCGAAGCGGACCAGCACCATCGGCAGCGACTGGACGACTTCCACCGCGACCACGCGGCCGGTCTGATCTACTTCCTCCAACACAACGAACACGTTCCCGCGTCGGTTCGCGAGCGCATGCTGAAGATTGGGCTACACGACCAGGAGTTCGTCGACAACGAGCATTGGCCGTGGCAGCTCTATGTCAGGCAAGGCCGCCGAATCGAGGGCCGCGCGATTGTCACCGAGCACAATTTCACGGTCGATTCCAAGACAGGACGCACACCGCCGGTAGAGCGCCCGATTGCCATGGGCGAGCATTCTTTCGACGTGCATCCGTGCCACGACCGCCGCTTCATGGTCGACGGACACATGGAAGGCGTCCTGTGGTATCCGAAGAAGGCCGCGGGCCCCGCTCAACCAGGACAGATTTCGTACGACGTTATGCTTCCCAAGCGGATCGACAATCTGCTGGTGCCGGTGGCCATGTCCAGCACACATGTGGCCATGTCGGTGTTACGCATGGAACCAGTCTGGATGACGACGGGCCAGGTTGCCGGCCTGGCAGCCGCAACGGCCCGCGAGAAAAGCTGCGACGTGGCCAATCTTGATCCAACACCGTTCCCGCAGATTCTTGAGGTACAGATCTAGCGGTCTGTCAATGTAGAGTTTACCAGTAGGAGAGATTAGCCGTTTTGGCGCTAGCC
>CAZUAH010000135.1:0-28585 GCA_964617665.1 uncultured Pirellulaceae bacterium | reverse complement strand
CACGCCCCCAAAATACCAGGCAAGTCAACAATGGTTCTGGTGTCCGCTCACGTTGATCATGCAGATTGACGAACAATTTGCCACGCTGTTTTCAGTGGCTCGGTTGGGCGAGACCGGCGAGACATACGCTTTCGACGCACAGGCTGTTGTGCTCACGAACCTCCGCCACGAAGAGCGCCTGCAGGAAGTCGGGTTGATTCCGATGGAAAGCGGAGCCGCGCTCAACCTCCAGCTTCGAGACCCTGGCGTGGATCTGACCGAGGAAGCTGGAACAAATACTGAACTCTCGACACGGCCGATTACAGAGCTGCCAGCGTCGGCTATTGCTGGCGAAGATACCGTCGATGTCGACGGCTACCGCAATTATCTGGGTGTGCAAGTTGTCGGTGCTTCTCGGTGGCTTGACGAGTGCGGCTTCGGCGTGGTCACCGAAATGGGTTACGACGAAGCCTACGCGCCGCTTCAGTCGCTTGCTTGGATGTTTCGCGGCGTTTTCGCCTTGTTCGCCTGTGCAGCGACGGTCGCCGCGTTCTGTTGGCTTAGAAACCGGTGGTTGCGTGAGCAAGTTGCGGAGGCTCGCAAACTAGGGCAGTACACGCTCGGTGAGCTGATTGGCCAGGGTGGGATGGGCAAAGTCTATAAGGCGACGCATGCCATGCTGCGACGGCCCACTGCCATTAAGTTGATCGAACCGCACGACGCCGATACTGAGACAATCGCGCGCTTCGAGCGCGAAGTGCAACTCGCCAGCGATTTGACACACCCGAACACCGTACAAATCTATGACTACGGTTGTACTGAGGACGGCGTCTTTTATTTTGCGATGGAATACCTGCCCGGTATCACCTTGGACCAACTCGTCGCTCGCGACGGCCCCCTTCCAGCGGCACGGGCTGTCCACATCTTGCGACAAGTCTGCGCATCCCTGGACGAAGCACATAGAAAAGGCTTGGTGCATCGCGACGTCAACCCCGCCAACATCATGCTATGTGAGCGTGGCGGACAATACGACTTTGTGAAACTCCTCGATTTCGGCCTTGTCAAACGGACGTCCACCGTCGACGACGCGCAAGCCACTGGCAGCCAGGACCTAAGCGGTACGCCACTGTACATAGCGCCGGAGCGAATTCGTCAGCCATCCACGCTGGATCCTCGATCGGATGTGTACTCGCTCGGAACAGTCGCGTTCTATCTCCTCACGGGCGAGTACCTGTTTGACGGCGACTCGACGATGGGCATTCTGTACCAAGTCATGAACGAACAGCCAAGACGACCGTCTGAGTTCGCGATGGAAGAGATTCCCGCGAAGTTGGATGAACTGGTTTTGGACTCTCTGGCTAAGGCTCCAGATGAACGCCCCGCCAGCGTTGGCGTGGTACTCGAAGTCCTCGATTCTCTGGCAGCCGACCTGCCGTGGCGGCAGACACACGCCAGAGAATGGTGGGAAGCAAATCAGGACACGGCAATCCGACCGGGAGCCGTGCACTCCGAAACCTAAGCCTCTACAGGAGGAGTCTTGGCGTCGGTTGCGTCCACTTCTCCGGTCTCGAGCCGGTCGTGCCAGGCGATCTTCATGATTATCGAGGTCACTACTACGACGCCCGTCGTCCACCAGAACGTGTCCCACTTGCGCACCACGAGGCAAATTGGCGCGGCCATTAGTGCGAGTTGCCAGATGATACCATTGGCCACGTTGAACATATCCAGTGCGAGGTTGCGAGGTTCTGGTTTCGTGGAGTGCGGGAAGAGAGTTGTACCACGCCCTCGATGACCGCCTTGGACGCTAGCCTCACTGTGGCAGACTCGGCCAGGGTGGCCACGTGTTCCGCCACGGCGTTGAGAAGGAGAAGCGATCCCTAGAACGCGGCCATCGTCACCGCTGCTTGCGTGTCAGTTCGCTGTCGTGGTCCTTCGCAAACTGTCGGATTTCGTCCGCGATAGCCAAGAGCCTTTCCCACTGCTCGACGTACAAGGTGACGGGCATGCGCTGCAATCCGTAAACGCTCAATGCGCCCTTCTGGCTCACCTTGCAGTAGAGACCTGTTCGCTTGGCCTCTTCCTCTTTCGCCAAGAGTTCATCCGCTTGATCGGCCGTCAATTCACCCGACGCCAGTTTCTCAAGGATCTCTTTCCTAGACATGAATGCTCCTTTCACAAGAACCAACCATGGATCACCCCCAATATCCTCTCAGCATGCTGCGTGGGATTCAAGTACTTCGGCCTTGATTTGCTTGACCGGACGTTGCCCTATCTATAGACTCGTTACTGACAGTTGCTAACTGGCAAATTATATTTGGGCAATGCCGCATGAGAGGACACAGGATGGGAAGACTACAGAAGGCTGCTACCGCGTTATTGGTTGTCTTGATCGCCGCTACCGTCGTCGGGGCTGAAGATTCGGACGGCATGGGAGACTGGATAAAACTGTTCAACGGCAAAGATCTGGATGGATGGAAGGTCAAGATCACTGGGTACGATTTGAATGACAACTACGGCAACACGTTCCGTGTCGAGGATGGGCTCCTAAAGGTCGCATACGACCAATACGACAAATTCGACGGTAAATTCGGCCACATATTCTACAATCAGCCGTTTTCGAATTACGTCCTTCGTATCGAATACCGATTCGTGGGCGAACAGACGCCAGGTGGACCAGGATGGGCGTTCCGAAATAGTGGCATTATGGTCCACGGGCAATCGCCGGAGAGCATGAGGAAAGACCAGAACTTCCCGGTATCCGTCGAAATTCAACTCCTTGGCGGCAAAGGCTCGGGCACACGCACCACGGCCAACGTCTGCACGCCGGGAACACACATCGTGATGGACGGGAAGCTCGTCACGCGGCACTGCAACAGTTCGAACTCCAAGACCTACCACGGCGACCAGTGGGTTACCCTCGAAGTCGAAGTGCGAGGCAACAAGAGCATCAAACACATCATGGACGGCGAAACGGTATTGGAGTACACCGAACCTCAACTGGATGAAAAGGACCAGGACGCGAGCAAGTTGATCAAGGACGGCGACAAAATGCTGTCCGGCGGATCCATCTCGCTGCAGGCCGAGAGCCATCCGGTGGAGTTTCGCAAAGTAGAATTGCGCAAGCTGGCAGACTGAACGGTCACTCTGTCACGCTCGACTACCAACCACATCGAACGTATCGCCGGAAAGCGGAGTTCCTCCGATTCCCTACGCATAGTGCGCAGACTTCGCTAAACGACTGCGCGGTGGTATAATCCTCACCGTTGAAATCGAGGCAATGAAACAACTGAGGGTGTCCGGCCGTTGGGAGGGCGAAGCTCCCGCTGAGCCGGATTACTGGCATCGGCGTACCGGCTCGGCTGGAGCCTCGCCCTCCCGAGATCCCAGTATTGCGGGTCGTCGAATTCCCAGACACCGTTGAATAGCTGTCACCTCACCGATGCTAAGGAGTCTGCAACCGATGTTTCATTTTTCTAGCTTTCGATGCGTGCTGATGCGCTGCATGATCGTCAATATTGCTGCGGCGATGCTGCTGAGTTCGTGGGTCAGTGTAGGGCAAGCGAAACCTCGTTTGGCCGGCCAACGCCCTAATGTAGTCTTCATCCTGACCGACGATCAACGCTGGGATCAACTAAGTTGCGAAGGGCATCCATTCCTGAAGACGCCGAACATCGACCGGTTGGCGGCTGAAGGGGCACGCTTCGCCAATATGTTCGTCACCACCTCACTCTGCTCGCCGAGTCGAGCGTCATTCCTGTCCGGCCTTTATGCCAACACGCATGGTGTGGTCAACAACTTTACCGACTATCCACGCGACTTGGCCAGCTTCCCGCGTCGTTTACAGGAGGCCGGGTATCACACGGCCTATGTGGGCAAATGGCACATGGGCGAGGCGGACGACTCGAAACGTCCTGGCTTCGACGACTGGGTTAGCCACAGCGGGCAAGGCAAGTACTACGATACCGAGTTCAATACCAACGGTACGCGGCAAGTGGTCAAGGGCTACTATACGCACGTGGTGACGGACATGGCCGTTCGATGGCTCAAGTCCGATCACGGCGACAAGCCCTTCATGCTGATCTTCGGACACAAAGCGCCCCACACACCTTTCACTCCCGAAAAGAAATACCAACACATCTACGACGACATAAACATCGGATACCCGCGCACCGCGTTTGATCTGACGGGGAAACCGAAATGGGTCGAAGAGCGTTTGGACACGTGGCATGGCATCTACGGCCCGATCTACGGCTTCCGCGAGGAGTTCCCAGACCGGAGCGCAGCCAGCGTCGTTCACTTCGACAACTTTGTCCGCGCCTATACCGCCACAATCAAATCGGTGGACGATAGCGTGGGACGCGTTTACCGAGCGTTGAAAGATATGGGCCAATTGGACAATACCCTGATCGTATTCGCCGGCGACAACGGCATGTTTCTGGGCGAGCACGGGATGACAGACAAGCGCGCCATGAACGAGCCGAGTATTCGTGTCCCGCTGGTCCTCCGCTACCCAGCGCTGGCCAAGGGCGGCACGGTGATCGACGGGCAGGTGCTGAATATCGACGTAGCGCCAAGTATCGTGGAGATTTGCGGTGCGAAGCCGCTGGAAGACATCCACGGCCAGTCGTGGGTGTCTCTACTGAAGGGCCAAGCGGAAGATTGGCGCAAGTCGTGGTATTACGAATACAACTATGAAAAGCAGTTTCCATATACGCCAAACGTCCGCGGCGTTCGCACGGATGAATGGAAATACGTTCGCTATCCCCACGGCGACGGTGGTCCAGATCGGCACATGGCCGAGTTGTACAACATCAAGCGAGATCCCGGCGAGTTGCACAACCTGATCGACGATCCCAAATTCACCGCAAGAGTCAAGGAGCTACGAGCCGAGTTGGACCGGTTGATCGCCGAGACAGGGGGACAGTCGTATCAGAAGATGCCGATCGACGAAGGCATCAAAGCCGAATTGCCGGACGCGAAGATTCGATAGCGCCGGAGGTGAGGATCGAGTACACGGCGTATCCCTACGGCCCCACGATCCCCGCCGCAAAACACAGATACGCGGCTGGGGCGGCGAACAGGAGCGAGTCCAGTACATCCAGCACGCCACCCAGGCCCGGCATCCAACTGCTGGAGTCTTTTCGTTCCATGTCGCGTTTCATCAGCGATTCAGCCAAGTCGCCAATCATTCCGGCAACGGCTACGACCACTCCAAAGATGATGCATCCCCACCACTGCGGCTTTGCGGCGTCCGGGCCGACAATGACGGGGACCAACCAGTAGAAGAAGGCCACAGAACACAGGCAGGCTGTCACGATTCCGCCGATCCCACCCTCGATCGTCTTCTTGGGGCTCAGGATGGGCGACATCTTGTGACGTCCGAACAGCCGGCCGAACGTATAGGCCCCCGTGTCGGTCATTTTCGTGACGAAAACCGCGGAGACCAACGCGGCCATTCCCCATCGATTGTCGTAGTAAGTTCGCAACGCAATCAGGAACACGAGCAACAACCCGACGTAGGCAACCGTGAAGACGCTTAGCGCGACGTTGACAATGACGCCGCCAGGCTTCTCATAACGCGCCATCTCGCCGACAAAAGCCAAGATGACACCGATTGCCATCGCGACCAACGGCAGTCCAAGCCTTCCGATCGGCCAGTCGGTCGGATACTCACTGCCAGTGAATAGCCAGAGTTGAGGGACGAGACTCGCGACCACAACGAGTAATGCTCCCGCGTAGACACTCCATTTCACTGGGCGCAGGTCTTTCGACCGCAGCAGGTCCAAGACCTCGGTCGATGCCAATACAGTAAGCAGCAGAGCTAGCGGGAATAGCCAGATGCCTGGGACACCGAGATTGCAGTGAACGTCAGCCAGCAGTAGCCCAACGAGCGGCACGATGATGGCCGTGGCGACGAGTAACCTCCAGCGAAGCACGTAGCATTCCTCTCAGGTCTTCAAGCCGCCAAATCGGCGATCCCGCTTGGCAAAGTCGCGAATCGCACGGTGCAGATCTTCCTCGCAGAACTCCGGCCAGAACCGTTCGGTGACCCACAACTCGGCGTAACTGATTTGCCACAGCAGGAAGTTGCTGACGCGCATTTCACCCGCCGTGCGGATCATCAGATCGGGATCCAGCATGCCGGCCGTGTACAAGTGCTGCGCAATAGACTGTTCGTCAATATCGTCCGGGGCAAGTTCGCCGTCGCGCACACCCCGCGCGATCGAGCGCACAGCATCCACCATTTCCGCCCTGCCGCCGTAGTTGATCGCAAGACACAACCGAGTGCCGCCATTGTGGGAACTCATCTCGATGGTCTTGTCCATCTCCGCCTGGACATTCTCGGGAATTCCATCACGGCGACCGATGATGGCGACAACTATGTCGTTCTTCATGATCGTGCTGCGTTCTTCGATCATGTACTGCTCAAGCAGATGCATGAGGAAGTCCAGCTCGTTCTGCGGGCGTTTCCAATTTTCGCTGGAGAGGCAGTACAGCGTGAGTTGTTGAATCTCCAGGCGAGCACATTCTTCGACCGTTCGCCGCACGCTGGCCACGCCGCGGCGATGGCCTTCGATCCGCGGCAAATCGCGTCGTTGGGCCCAGCGGCCGTTGCCATCCATGATGATGGCGATATGACGCGGCCGACGTTTTTTGGGCACGTCGAACTCGTTGTCGGGCGTTGCGGTTGTCTCCAACGCGTTGGACATGAGCCGCACTTTCAATCGGCAAACACAGTCTGCGCGCGGTCCGGTCCGAACGAAATCACCTCGACCGGTCGCCCCACCAATTCGCTCACGCGATCCAGGTAGCGGCGAGCACCGTCCGGCAAATCGTCCATCTTTTGGATGCCAGTGATGTCCTGCTCCCAGCCTGGGAACGTCTCATACACTGGTTTCACGCGCCGGAGATCGTCGGCGTGGGTCGGGAAGTTCGTGATGCGCTCGCCGTCCAAATCGTACGCCACGCAAATCTTCAACTCAGGCAGTTGGCTGACGACGTCCATCATCATCAGGGATATCGCGCTAATGCCGCTCAGACGAGCCGTGTACCTAACGGCGACGGCGTCGAACCAACCACAGCGGCGAGGACGCCCGGTAGTGGTCCCGTATTCGTTGCCGAGTTCCCGGATGCGGTCGCCCATTTCGTCTTCCAGTTCGGTGGGAAACGGTCCGCCGCCGACTCGTGTCGTATAAGCCTTGGCCACGCCAATGACCTTCTCGATCCAACGAGCAGGCACACCGGAGCCCCCCGAGACACCGACTCCGGAGCTGTTGCTGCTGGTGACAAAAGGAAAGGTCCCGTGGTCGATGTCTAGCAACGCACCTTGAGCCCCTTCAAACAGAACGCTCTTACCGGCCTCCAGCGAGTCCAGCAAGTACCCTGTGGTGTCGGCGACAAACGGCTGCAGGCGTTCCGCGTAACCGCTGTACTCGTTGTAGATCGCGCCCGCATCCAGCGTCTCGTCGCTGCCAAGTTGCGTTAGCATGCGAAGTTTGAATTCGACGACGCGTTCGATCTCGTCGCGAAACTCCTTGCGGCACATGTCGCCCAGCCGGATCGCGTTCGAGCGACCATATTTGTCGCGATAGCAAGGGCCAATACCACGAAGTGTCGTACCGATGCTCTCGCCGCTCACAGGTCTCGAATCCATCGCCCGATCTTCGGCGATATGCCACGGGAAGACCACGTGGGCTCGCTCGCTGAACATCAGGTTGTTCGTCACCTCTATCCCGCGTTCCGCCAACGAGTCGATCTCCTGCAGGATCGTAGGCGGATTCAGCACAACGCCCGGCGCCACCACATTCATGACATTGGGGTTGAGTATCCCGCTGGGTATGTGATGCAACTTGTAGACATCGCTGCCCAAAACGACCGTGTGGCCTGCATTCGCGCCACCCTGATAGCGAACGACGATATCGAACCCAGACGTCAAGAGGTCGACGATCTTGCCTTTCGCCTCGTCACCCCACTGCAAACCGATTACACTTGTTACGGCCAACTCGGTTCTCCCTACTAACAGCGTACTACGATCCTCTACAAAACCAGTTAATCTATGCCGGGACATGTTGCCCGGTCAAGCGGAGGCAGCCCGCTCTATTTCAATTGCTTGAGCCGGATATTCTTGAATTGCACGAGCATGGGCGGGCCTTGGTGCAACTGAAGTGCCAGAATTCCCTCCGCACTGCTTTTCGACGTTTGATTATCCGTCACGTCCACAGTCGTGTGGCCGTTGATCTTCTGCACCAAGTGGTTACCTTTGGCAGTGATAATAAACTCGTTCCAGCCCTCTTTCTTGATGGAAGCCAGCATTTCCTTCTCGTCGCACGTCGTACCGACGGTCTCTTTCTTGCCGTCCTCGTCGATCACCACCTTGTGCCCACGGTGTGCCAGAATGGCACGGCCCTTTTCCTCGTAGAGAATCCCGATGTAGCGGTCGCCGGCCGCGAAGTCGGCCTGATAGCCGCCCACAACGAAATCGCCCTTTTCCTCGCTGCGATATTGAATACCAGAATTACCCCCAACAATGCGGAATTCCAGTCGGAGTTCGAAATCGGCCGTCTTGCCACCTCGCCAAATCAGGAATGTGTTTCCTTTCGTGGGATTGTCCTTGGTAGTCTGCCCCGTGATAACTCCGTCCTGAACCGACCAGAATTGAGGTTTGCCTTCCCAGCCGTTCAAGGTCTTTCCGTCGAAGAGGCACTTGAATCCGCACTCTTCTTCGCCGACTGCTTGGCCAAAACCACCCAAAAGTGCCGCAGACGTAACAAAGGCGATTGTTGCGATGGCAAGATACTTCTTCATGGTGGACCTTCCTTATCATGTGGTGTGAATCAGTAGCGGAACAGCAGGTTCTCCGGTCAACGGCGAACAGATCAAGGACTTATTGTACCAGTGTCTGCTGGAAATGCATCAAGGCAGACGAAGGATAGCCGTTACCCGTCGCCGATCATCTGCTCGAAATCCGTTTCGCTAATCACCAGCACGCCCAGTTTCTCGGCTTTGGCCAGTTTGCTGCCGGCTTTTTCGCCGGCTAACAGGTAGTCGGTCTTGCCGGACACACTGGACGAAGCTCGGCCTCCGTGACGCTCGATCAGTTCCTTAACCTTGTCCCGCGTGTATTTGCTCAGCGTTCCGGTTACTACAAAGGTCTTTCCAGCAAACACGGCTTCGCCTGCGTCGTCCTCCTTCTTGGGCGCTTTCGTGTTCACGCCTAGTTGTCGAAGTTCGGCAACGGCCGCCGCACCATGTTCGCTATGTAGGAAGTCGTAGACACTTTCGGCGATGATTTCGCCGATCTCGTTGATTTCCGCCAGTCGCTCGACCGAAGCTTTTTCGATTTCGTCCAAACTGCCGAAGCTCTCGGCCAATACCGCCGACACTCGACCCCCGACGTGACGGATGGAAAGAGCGTTCAGTAATTTGGCCAATCCTTTGTCTTTACTGTCTGCGATATGTTTCCGCAGATTTTCGGCGGACTTCTTGCCCATTCGCTCCAGCGGCAGGAGTTGCTCGAGCGTCAGAAGATACAAGCCTCCGTAGCCGGACACCAACTCGTTTTCGACCAACTGGTCCACCAACTTGTCACCCAACCCCTCGATGTCCATGCAGTTGCGGCTGGCGTAGTAGCGAATGCGTTCTTTCAGTTGTGCGGGACACTGGAAATTTGGGCAGCGTATGTACACACCGCCTTCGTCCTTGACCAACTGGGTGCTGCATTCCGGGCACTTCCTGGGGAACCTATATTTCGGCGGATCGGTCTTCCGCTCGTGCTTTTCGATTCGAACCACGTGCGGGATGATCTTCCCTGCCTTCTCAACGATAACCACATCGCCAACACGAATGTCCTTGCGTTGGATCTCGTCGGCGTTGTGCAGGCTTGCGCGGCTGACCGTGGTACCGGCCAACTGAACGGGCTCCAGTTCCGCGACGGGTGTGATCGCCCCCGTCTTTCCGACCTGGACGTTGATAGCGTTCAGTCGCGTGGCTGCTTCGTATTTCTCCCACTTGTACGCCACCAGCCATCGTGGGCTTTTCGACCTTGCCCCCAATCGCTCACGCTGCTCGAACTGGTTCACCTTCAGAACCAAGCCATCAACTTCAAAGTCCAACTCGTGCAGCCGTTCGATGATTTCGTCGCAGTGCTTCACGGCTGCGTCAAACGTGGGAAAACTCTCGACCATCGGCGTGGGCGGCAAACCGTAACCGCCGATCTCTTCGAGGAACTCGGCGTGCGACGTGGATTTGAGCCCCTCGCAGTGACCGATGCCGTGGCAGAAAACGCGTAAGCGACGTTCGGCACAGATTCGCGGATCCAGCACTCGGATACTGCCGGCGGTCACGTTGCGCGTATTGGCGAACGGCGGTTCGCCTCTTTCTTTCTGTGTTTCGTTCAGTCTGACCAAATCCGAATTGGTCATGTACACTTCGCCGCGCACTTCCAGCACCGGCGGCACGTCGTCGCCCACTAGACGCAGCGGCACATCGGCCACGGTGCGCACGTTGTGTGTAATGTCGTCGCCAACGACGCCGTTGCCGCGCGTCAAAGCTCGCGTCAGCACACCATCTTCGTAGACAATCGCCACCGCCACGCCGTCGATCTTCAATTCGACGACCCATTCGATCGGTTCATCCTCCAGCAGCCGCGCGGTACGTGCACCGAATTCGCGCAACTCCTCGATACTGTACGTGTTGTCGATCGACAGCATCGGCACGCGATGTTCGACTTGCGGCAGATGCTCGACGGGCTGGTCGCCGATCCGTTGTGTGGGACTGTCCGGCGTGACCAATTCCGGATTGTCGGCTTCAAGCACCTTCAACCGCGAAAGCAACCGGTCGTACTCCAGATCGCTGATCTCCGGCGCAGCCTCGACGTAGTACTTCCGGTCGTGGTGGCGTATCTCTTCACGAAGCTTCTCGATTTCTTGCCCTGGATCGGCTGTCATCACCAACCTCCGTCATGGACTATGCCGAAAACCACCATTGATGGACACCACTTGCCCCGTCATGAACTTGGATTCCGGAGATGCAAGGAACCGAGCGACCTTTGCCACGTCTTCCGGCGTACCCCACCGGCCCAGCAGCGATTCCTCGCATGCTCGCTGCTGCCAATACTCCGTGGCACACTCGCCCCATGACGTCTTGATCCAACCGGGTGCCAAGCAGTTGACACGCACTTCCGGCGCCAACGAACGTGCCAAGCTCCTGGTGAATGCGATAATCGCCCCTTTGACAGTGGCAAACATTTCGCCGCTGTCGCCCGCCATACCGTGTTCTACTTGGTCCCATCCCATGTTCACGATCACACCAGTCGGTGCCGGCCCGCCCCGCCCCTTCATCCGCAGGCCGACTAGCCGAGACAGCCTAGTGGTTCCGAGTACATCGACGTGCCAAAGGCGGTCAAGCTTCTCGTCGAAAGTCCATTTCGCGGCTTGACCTGTCAGCACGTCGGCGCCGGCATTGTTGATCCAGATGTCGATACCGTCCCGCCAATCCCATGCCTCTTCCACCAGCGACTCGCAATCGTCTGGATCGCTTATGTCGGCCAGAATCACGCTGGATTCGCGGCCCTGTTGACGAACAGTCTCGGCTACATCCTCAGCGGCTTCACGGCTGGTTCGTGCATGGACGACGACGTTCACACCGACAGAAGCCAATTCCAGAGCGATCGCTCGACCGATACCGCTAGACGCCCCCGTAACGACTGCGGTTTTGTCGGCCAGATTGTGCGCAACTTCGGAGGACATACCTTACGCGAATCCCGTTAGACGCGGCGAGAAACCTGCGAATCGGATTGTAACCCGCACAATCGAGTCAACAAGTATTACCGCTCAACATTATCACCGCTGAAGTGTGCATTAGTCAAAGGACGAAGGCGGACGCCGCCGAGTATGAACGATGCGTGCGGTTTTGCGCGATTAGAGTGTCTTTGCGGAAAAGCGGACTTTGGAGACGTATGGGTACCGGCGACATGCTCCAAAACCGAGCGAAAGTGCACAAAGTGGCCGCGTCATTCGGGCGTCGGCTGTTGAGCCTGTGCCTGGGACTAGGGATCCCCCGCCGGTTCCGCACATTTTCTAGTTGTTCGCTCAGTTTCACCCTCCATCTGCTGGCAATTCTGGCGTTGGCATTCTGGCTCGTGTTGAACGACGCCGAGCAGAAGCCTCACTCGATCACGGTAGTCCCAGTCGAGGACGAGATAGACATCCAAGTCTTGGCTGTAGACATGGTCACGTCACGCGCCCACATGCCTGGCCAAGTGGAGAGTCTGCCCCAAGAGGCCTTGAGCGATGTTGTCAGCGTGGACGCACCGGAAATCTCTTTCGAGTCTGTCGACACCAGTTCGGGGGAAACATCGCTGGAACCGACACCGTCGCCCGACTCGTATCGGCCTCAAGATCTGCTACTGGAACTGAATACCGGCACGGGCGGCGGCTTCGAAGGCCGTACTGGGCCCATGCGTGCTCGCCTGGTCATAGATCGCGGCGGAAGCGAAGAAAGCGAAGATGCTGTCGCGCGCGGACTTGCCTGGCTAGCTGCTCACCAGCGTGAGGACGGAAGTTGGTGGTTCGACCATCGCGATGGTCTCTGTCGCGGATTGTGCCGAGATCCGGGCACACATGGATCGACGACTGCATCGACCGGATTGGCGTTGCTGGCATTCCTGGGCGCAGGCGAAGTGACGGAAGAAAGCCAATATAAGGAGGTGGTGGACAAAGGACTCTATTACCTGACCGGCCGGTTGATCGTCACACCGCACGGCGGCGACCTGCAGGAAGGGACCATGTACGCACAAGGAATCGCCACGATCGCCTTGTGCGAAGCGTACGCAATGACCAAAAATGAAGCGCTTCAAGCGGTCGTTCAACAGGCTGTCAACTTCATCTGCAGCGCCCAGCACGAGGAAGGCGGCTGGCGCTACTACCCGGGGCAACCGGGCGATACCACGGTCTTCGGTTGGCAAGTAATGGCGTTGAAGAGCGCTCGGATGGCCGGGTTGGAAGTGCCGGACGACGTGTTGGAGCGAGCCAAAGGATTTCTCGATCGTGTACAAGTAGAAGACGGTGCTTACTACGGCTACATGACACCGGAACGGCTGCCGACGCCGACCGCCATCGGTCTACTTGCTCGCATGTATTCCGGCTGGCCGCAGAATGACCCTCGGTTGGCCAAGGGCGTCGATCACCTGCAGAAGCTAAATCCGTCGCGCACCGACATGTACTTCAATTACTATGCCATGCAGGTGATGCACCATTATGAAGGCGATGGCTGGGACGCCTGGAACCGCGAGTTGCGCGATCGGCTGATCGCCACGCAATCACGACGCGGCCACGAACACGGAAGCTGGTTCTTCCACGACGAGCATGGCAAAACCGGCGGCCGGCTGTACACGACGGCCATGTGCATCATGATCTTAGAGGTCTATTACCGCCATATGCCGCTGTATGGATCGGCGGTGGTCGAGGATGAGTTCTAGCGTTGCCCCGGACTGCCAATGGATACGATTCTGGGAGGGCGAAGCTCCTGCTGAGCCGTGCACCGTCCGCTCGTTGCGGCTCGGCGGGAGCCTCGCCCTCCCTTGCCGAAGCAAAGCCTAGCCTTTCAATATCTCCGTGATCTCAACGGCCCGATGCTGCAGAACCGACCGGTAGCATGCGTCGATCAGCGCCATGGTGTTGAGGTTGTCTCGTCCGCCGATTTCGGGTTCATCGCCTGTCTCTAAGGCGCATAACAACTGGGCCATAGTGCCGACGAACGCGTCGGGAAACCAAGCTTCGCTCCAACGCGGCTGAAACCAGTATCCCGGCCGATGATTTGTCGTGAAGTCAATCGTGCTTGGTGTCGGGTGAGGGTAGTCAGGCCAACCGATCGTTCCGCGGGCCATGCCGTCCGTTCCCTCGACTCGCCAGCGAATGGATATATCCTTCTCCGCCCCCTCCAGCGCGGGCCCGGTCCATACGTCGTCCCACGACGATGCGCGGAAGCCATTTTCGTATTCGAGAATGTACAGACATATGCCATCCGCATGTTCGAACTTCGTCGACGTGCGCGGATCCGTTCGAACGCTCGCGTATACGCGCAGCGGATCGCCAAACAGGTAGCGAAACGCGTCCAGGTGATGGATGGACATGATCCGCAACGTTACCCAACCAAGACGCTTTTGCCACGGCATCCAGTGCGGAATGGCACGCATGTCGATGCTGGCGAAAACCGGTTCGCCCAGATAGCCACGATCCAAAAGGCTTTTGCATGCACGGATCGATTGGTCGTAGCGCATGTTTTGGTTCACCGCCAACGTGATCCCCGCGTCCTCGCACAGCCGAACGATCTCGGCCGCCTCGGCATAGTCCACGCCCAGCGGTTTCTGGGCCAAAACCCCTCGGATCGAATCGTTGTGCTTGACCACGTCGCGAATCACCGACAACTGGATATCGGGCGGCACGGCGATATCGACGACCTGGACCTCCGAACTGGCCAGCATTTCCTGGTAAGTGTCGTAGGATTTCAGGTCATGTCGTTCGGCGACCTGCTTTGCGTTTTCCGGATTTCGTGATGCGATCGCGACAGGATTGAAACCGGCTTTGCGATACGCCACCAAGTGGCAGTCGGCAATGATGAACCCAGAACCGATGCAGCCGATCGGCACATCCTTGTTCTGTGGCATACGGGGCAGGTAATCCAGATCGAGCGAAATATCACTGGCGGTCATGATTCGTCACTGGCTACGGTTTCGATTCTTCGCGTGGTATCGTCTTCGTCTTGCAGGAGAAACCGTTGCGATGCTGCGGCCGTCTTCGCACCGACTTCCCTGATTGCCGAATCGGGCACCTTCTCCAGCGGCGTGTATCGCGGATGATGGTGCTCCTTGTAGGGATCATTGTGCTTGGTGTTGTAGCAGCAAATCAAGGCCCACCGCGGTTTGTCGCTGAGATTCGCCTCGGACGTGCCCTCAGAACCGCATCCCGACCCTCAGGTTTACCGCCTGCATTAACCTGTCTGTCTCTCGATACGCTTCAGTGACCCATTCGACGATTCTGTCCGGTTCCGGAGAATACTCCAGTTCGATGGACAGGGAACCGTCGATGTTCAGTGCCTTCAACTCCTTCAAATAGGGCTCGAAGGGCACGACACCGCGACCCGGCGGCAAGTCGCCGTGGACGTTCCCGTCGCAATCGGAAATGTGTGCGTGGATCGCCTTGCCTTTCAATCGCTGCATTTGCTCGGGACCGACTCCAGCCAGCACCAAGTGCGAGATGTCGACGTTAGCCCGAACGGCTTCGTGATCGCAGTCATCGAGAAAACGAGACATGCTGTCTACGGAATTCACCAGTGACAACTTGAACGGTTCCAACTCCAGCGCGATCTGCAGGCCCAAATTCGCTGCGTAGTCACCCAGGATTCGGCAATTGTCCACGCCAGTCTTCCACTGCTCGTCCGGGCTGATCACCTCCTGATTCCAGATGTACTCGCCAAGCACTAGCAGCACGTTCTTGGCTTCATATTCGTAGGCCAGATCCAGGTAGGACTTGACGCGATCAACGTGAAAACGCTGCACACTGGGGTTGAAGTCGATCAATCCCACGGCCACACAGCAGATCGACACAATCGGTAGGTCAAGCCGGTCGCATTCGTCTTTGATTAGCCGCCGTTCCCTCACGTCAATATCCAGCGGATCGGCAAAGATATCGACCGCATCGAAGCCGATTTCTTTTGTTTTGCGCAGGCCAAACACGGTAGGCTGGCCGCTTTGGACCCATGCAGAGTTGATCAGGCCAAGTTTCATGCGTATGCGTCGGTGGAAGGAGTTGTCGTCGTTAGACTGAAATTTGGCGGAAATGGCTGACCAGATCAGATGGCGCTATGGTGAAGCCGTCCTGTGCCCCGCTGTCCCGCCTTACATGGAGGTTCCCGTGTCGTCTACAATAACCGCTCGACTTCGTTGGCAATAACCACACGGCAGATCGGACGATGTTCTTTAGCTTTGACGGCATCGACGGAACGGGCAAATCGACGCAGATGGCGTTGTTTGTCGAATGGCTTCGCGGGCTCGGCCACGATGTGATCGAGTGTCGCGACCCGGGCGGCACACCGTTGGGGGAGAGGCTCCGCGACATTCTCCTCCACAAGTCAGGCATCTCGATGTGCCGCCGTGCGGAGATGTTCCTGTACATGGCCTCACGCGCCCAACTCGTCGAGCAAGTAATCCAGCCAGCACTCGATGCGGGGAAGACGGTCGTTTCAGATCGGTACCTGTTGGCCAACGTCGCATATCAGGGTTACGCGGGAGAAATGGAAGCTGACGACGTCTGGCAGGTGGGCGACGTAGCCGTCGAGGGCGTCAAACCGACGACGGTTTTCCTGTTGGATATGCCCGTCCAGGACGCCTTCCAGAGGCTCGGTCGCGAACAGGACCGCATGGAATCGCGGGGCCACGACTTCATGGAGAAGGTGAGACAAGGTTTTCTGATGGAGGCTGATCGTCGTCCCGAGATCATCGTGATCGACGCTGCTCGCGACATTGACTCTATCCAAGCCGACATTCGCCGGTCCGCCACGTTGCGACTCGGCCTTGACGAGAATCAGACATGACATGGGCCGGAGTTGAAGGTCACGACGACATCGTCGAGCAATTCCGTCACGCGCTGCGTGCTGGTCGTCTTGCCAGCACCTTTTTGTTCGTCGGCCCCGCGGGAATCGGCAAGCGTCTGTTTGCTATGAAGCTGGCTCAGGCCCTGCTGTGTGAACAACAACCCGAAGAAGACTTGGACCCTTGCGGCTTCTGTCCGGCATGTCAGCAGGTCGATGCCCTGTCGCATCCGGATCTGGAAGTAATATCCAAGCCGAAGGACAGGAGCTTCATCCCGATCGAATTGTTCATCGGCGATCGCGAACACCGCATGCGCGAAGGACTGTGCCATCGCATTGCTTTGAAACCTTTCCGCGGTGGCCGCAAGGTTGCGATCATCGACGATGCGGACTTCCTGAACCAGGAAGGGGCCAACTGTCTATTGAAGACCCTGGAGGAGCCGCCGCCCAAGTCGATGATCATACTGATCGGCACCAGCGAGCAGAAACAGCTTCCCACGATTCGCTCGCGATGCCAAGTCATCCGCTTTCGACCGTTGCCTGCGGAAACTGTGGCTAAACTGCTCGTCTCGCAGGGCTTGGTCGACGATGCTGATCAAGCGGCACGTTTGGCGAGCCTGTCCGGCGGCAGCCTGCAGCGTGCGCTCGAATCGGCGGACGAGCAAATGGGAGAGTTCCGCGACATGCTACTGACGGAACTGAGCCTGCCGAATTGGGATTGCGTCCAGTTGTCCAAGACGGTCGGCCATTTCGTGGATGAGGCCGGAAAGGAGGCGCCGCTGCGCCGTGCTCGCATGAGGCAAGTGATGGGCTTCGCGGCCCAATTGTATCAGCAACTCATGCGTTCGCTTTCCGGCGGCACGGTGCATGGCGATGCGGCGTTGGAACGTGCCGTCTCCGTAGCTCGAAGTACTTGGGTCGGCGATGCGGAGACCGCGGCGGCGTGCCTGGAACGATGCCTTGACGCCGAAGGACACGTTCTGGCCAATGCCAATCAATCCACACTGCTTGAGTGTTGGCTGGATGAACTGGCGACCATGACGCACACGGGTTGTCCGCTGACGAAGTAATTGGATTCTTCCACACGAGCCGGTCGGTTACGCTTCTTCACCATGTAACGTCAGTACCAACCGCCGTCGGCCTCCTCGGTCACGGTGCTCGCATAGACAGATCCCTTGCCAAGTTCCGAGGGCCAATCGGCCGCCGCCCACTGGGATAGTCAAAGACGGGCCAAGCAGCGATGACTTCATATGGGAGGGCATGTCATCCGCCCCTTCGAGGTAATGGGCGTAGGGGAAATCTTCGGGCACGATCGAGTTGATCAAGGACTCCATGTCCACGCGAACATCCGGCGAGGCGTTCTCGTTCAGGGTCAGTGACGCGGACGTGTGCTGGATGAAAACGTTCAGGAGTCCAACACGAACGGCCTTCAATTCCGGCAGTCCCGCAATAATATCGTGAGTGATCAGGTGGAATCCGCGGGGATAGGCAGGCAGCGTTATGCTTTTTTGGCACCAAGTCATCGACATATCCTCTTGTGAACTAACGTTTTGGGACGATAGGGGTAGAACTTGCAGTGCGCCCAGTCGCGCCAAATCCAACCCAGGATCGGCTTGCTGAGATTTTTTTCACAAAAAATCATCGATGTTAAAATAGGAAACTTGACATTTGTCTCCTGAGAAGAATAATAAGTCGTTTTTGGAATTGAGAGCGTCTTTCCGCCCGGGCTCGGACGGTAGATTCTAGCCCTTTACCGAAAGCATCCGAAGAGCAGCAGACTCAATTTTGGGGTGCTCTCTGAACTTGAATTCGAGTTCGACCGAGCCAATCTCTGACGCAGCGACGCAAGGAAGCGTCGGTTAACGGTACATGACCGTTACCTGTGATCCGCGTGCGAGGCTCGGTCATAGTCTAGCCACATGTTTTAGGTTTTGGAGGTTTTGAGGTTCGATGAACAACGTACAGAATGTGTTTGAGGCGATTCTGAAGTATGGTCACGACGAAGATTTCGTTCCGGTGGAGTCGGAGGATTTCCATCCGACGACTGCTCCCGCCGGGTCTCCGCAAAAAATCGACGCCTTGCGGAAGCGAGTCGAGTTGGGGCTGCCACTGTGGCACGACGACGACCGGATGGACTACAGTGGTCTGACGGGCGCAGTCCGACCACGCGAGTAAATTTGCCTCGAACGCTCAGACCCAATGAAAAAGGCGTCCTTCGGGACGCCTTTTTTCGTGTCTGCTGACGTAGCGGGAATATTCCGGTCAGGCTTCGCCTGGCGTGCTGCCCACACCTAATACCTCACGTCACCTGTCTTCGTGCGTTGGGCCGCAGGACGGATTGCCTAATCCGTCCGGTGTTCGACGTCGGTATCCGCTTCACGGACGGATTGGGCAATCCGTCCTACTGACAAGGTCAATCGACGTGAGGTAATAACCGTTTCTCCAACTGCTCGCGAACCAGGGCCAGCCAGTCGGGCGACGGTGGGCCGTAGGGCCTGAACTTCTCGAATTCGCCCTGTTCTTCGCTGTACAGGATCGCTCGGTGCACGCCCAGGCGGCTGGCCTCCGGGCTGTCCATCAAGTTGGCCGAGTCCGTGGCGCTCATTTGGTACAAAACGCGAATCGTCAAGTCGCTCATCGACTGGCGGTCGATCCAGCGGTTGATGTTCGCGAACGTGTCGCACCAGATCAGGGAATGAACGCCGAAGTTGGGGCCTTCGCGCAGGATGGTGCTGAACTGCTGGTCCAGGCCAGCGGCCTGCTCTTCATCGAAGGAGAAGTTGTAGTCGTCCGATTTGCGCAAGTCCCGGAAACGCGCCAGGTTGAAAACGATCAAGAAGATCGGCGGACCGCCGCCTTCGCCGGCCTGTAGCCGACGGTCGACTTCGTCGGCGATGTCCGAAATCGTCGCGGATATCTCGCCGGGATTTGCCACTGTCATGTCCAGCGGCAACTGCTTCGCCAATCGTGTCCAGAAGCCCGCTGTGGGCGACTCGGCACGCTGTCCGTCGAAGACGCAGAAGCGAGGCCGGTCCGACGCAGCCGCCGCCTGGCCCGTCTCCTGCGGGTCAGTTTCCGTAGCACCGTCACAATCGCCGCCGCCTGGCAACAGATCGGCCGCGAGGCTGACAATGCAGTTGGCGAAGACGCCCAAGGCTTCCTGTTCCTGCTGACCAACCATCAACACGTTGGTTCCGCCCTGGCGGTGGAATACGGCCGCTGCGGGTTCTTTGATGGCCACAGCGGCGCCCAGCCACGCTCGCGGGGCCAGTTTGTGAGTAGCCGGCGCGGTGTCCTCCAAGCACGCACACAGCGTTTCGTTCTTGGCCGGATCGGCCGGGACGTTCCCTTCGAACACGATGGGCGGCGTCAATCGGCATTGCCGCTCGGCCGCCAGGTCCGCAAGCCGTTCAAGATACTGCTCGCGCTCGTAATCCGGCAGCCATACGACTTGGAACGGATGGTTGCCTTCGAACAAACCGTTAGCGTCGTTGTAGATCGCTTCGCCCGGTCGTCCGAGCAACCGCGCGGCGGTATTGTCATCGCTCAGGATCAAATGGGCGTCCGCTTCACTGCATTGCAGAGCGATACGGACAGCCATCTGGCCAAGGGTGGCGCGAGCCAATGAATAAGCGCCGGCCAGAGTTTGCGAACCCAGCAGGACGTGAATCCCAAACGCCCGGCCTTGCCGTACTAGACGGTCCAGGACCAACGAAGCGTCTTGAGAGATTTTGTCGTCTTTGACAAAGAACTCCTGGAATTCGTCAATGATCAGCAGGATGCGCGGCATCGCGGCTTCAGGGTTGGCGTCACGATATCCTTTCACGTCCTGCACCCCGTGTTCGCGGAACTCGTCACCACGACGTCTGAGTTCGACATCCAAGCGATTCAGTACGCTCATGCCGAACTCGCGTTCACTTTCGATGGCGATTACGCGAGCGTGCGGCAACTCCAACGCCGCGTATGCTTTGAATTCGACACCCTTCTTGAAGTCGATCAGGTAGAAATGGACTTCGTCTGGGCTGTAATAGATGGATACTGTCGTGACAATCGTGTGCAGCAGGGTCGATTTACCCGAACCGGTCTTCCCCGAGATCAAGACGTGCTGCGACGTTCCCTTGCCAAGTCGCAAGTGTTGCAGGTTCGTCGCGCCGGCACGGCCTAGCGGGACCTCCAATTGGCCGCGGCTGTCGCATTGCCACCACTCGTCCGGCTGCGGCACGACGGAGGCAAACGGCACTTCCACGCGGCTTGCGTCCTTAGCCCGTTCGCCGACCGCCCGAACGATCTCGGTAAAGCGGTCGTCGTCGGGCGGCATGTCAAGCGTCAGTGGTAGCCGGCCCAGATCGTCGTCGTCCAGGTTGAATCGCTCGCCGTTCCATCGCAAGGTAGCTGCACTCGCTGCCAGATCGTTTACGTCGAAGTTGCGCGGCATCTTCAACTTGGTGTCCACCGTGACCAATGTGTATACACCGCAACGTGCGCCGCTGGATGCGATGCTGACCAAGCGTCGCGCAGACTCCTCGGCGAAATTTGCCGGGAAATTGGCCACGACCAGGATTTGGAACGGTTCCGCAACCTCACCCGCGTGCTTATTGTAATCCTGGATGGATTCAAACTCGTTTCGCAGGTACTTCTGGATTACGTTCTCCATGTGCTCGGTCAGGTCCGCCAGTCGCTTGTTGATGTGGATGGATTCCGTCCAAATGCGGCTGGCAACGAGCTTCTCGTCGTAGTCCGCCAAATGCATGAAGGCCGAAAAATTCTGGCCCAGACCGATCGGGTCTATAATGGTGAATCGAACCTTGCCCGGCGGTAACGAGGCCAGCAGACGCAACATCACATTCTGCAGCGAACGGATCGCCAAGTCGCGTCCTTCGCCGTCAACGACGTACAGCATCGACGGGCATTCCGGGTAGGACAAGGCTGCGGGCAACGAGAATTCGGTTTGCGTTACCTTCAGTTGGTCGTGTTGTGGCACGCCATCCTCGATCGTATCCAGGTTGAAGCCTAACGTGCCAAAACGCATGGCCGGAAGCTCCTCGTCCGGCGGTGTCCACGTCGTCGGATCCATTTGCTGCCAGTCGGGTGCCCGACGGTCGCAAAGGTCGTTCATCTCATCGACCGAGCTTTGAAAGCCAGAGATCCCGGTCGACCAACTCTCGACCAGTTTCTGCCATCTCTTGGCGAACTCCTGTCTGCTGTTCTCCAATTCCTGCTTGCGCTCGTCGATCAACTGCTGGGACTCTTCCGTGAATTGGCGCTCGCGTTCTTCGATCAACGGCGGGTGCTTTTCGTCCAGCGTCTTGAGTGTGTCCTGATACTCCTCCTGGAGTTTCCGGCGACGAGTGGCAAATTCTTTTGCCGCATTCTCAAGCCTCTGTTGGTACTGCTCCGCCAGAACAACCCGCGCCTTCGACCACGTCGCGTGGGCCTCGCTGATTGCTGTTTCCCGACGTTCGACATGCTCTTCATATTTACGCGTGGCCTCCTGCTCTGCATCACGCACGGCGGCGTCGATCACCGCTTCTCCGTCCGCGACCGGCTGCAGGAAATCGGGCACAACGGCTTGAGTCTGCTTCTGGGAAAACGGCCGGACAGCTCGGCTGACGATCAGGCCAGTTGCGACTCCAACGACGAGGGCGATGATAATCTCGCCGATCCAGAACCAATCGATCGCAAGCGAACCGAGGCCAAGTCCGATGGCGGTGAACAGGCCAATGAGAAAGGGCCAGCCCGATTCAAGGAACATCGACGCGGGCCGCCGAGTGAGTTTCCGCAATTGCGTGTGGGCTGAGGTGTACGCAATCTGGAAGTGCTCGAGGGGGTTGCCTTCATGTGCCTCCGCAGCGCCCGGCATGTCTTCCGGGATCTCGCATGCGCGGCGGCGAATGACCTTCTCGCCTTGCTGTCGAAGGTCGTGCAGTTCCGCGAGCCGTTTCTCGCAACGTTTCCTGTATCGTTCAAGCTCCTTCTTAGGTTGATCCTTCACCTGTGCGAACGCATCAACCGCTTCGCGCCGGGCGATCTGATACCGGCGCTTCGCCCTATCCAGTTCGTCCTCGTTGTCCTCTTTGGCTTCCTTCTGGAACTTCTCCTCCTCTTGTACAACCGCGTAGCTGGTCGACTCGTAGTTGTATATCGTTTGCTCGCGTTTCTTCTGGTACTCGGAGCGAAGCTCGGTGATCTCTTTCTCGAACTCTTCGTTCGCCGCGTCCCGCTTGGCTTTATACTGCTCTACCGTCTGTTCGTCGCGGGCGTCGTGCTCTTTGTCAATGCCGACCTCTCCGGCGGCGCGTTCTTTGACGCGCTTCGCGAGGTCACTTAGCAGCTCTCGTTGTCGCTCGACGAATGTATTTTGCATGGTCAACTTCTCTGCTCGTCCTCCAGGTCCTTCTCGGCCTGCTCGATCACGTCCCTTAGTTCGTGGACCGCTGCTGCGGCCAAAGTAATCTGAGGCGCCAAGGTCTGCAGGTAGTTCTTCTCGAAATCCTGACTCGCCTTGTCATTCCAGTGTGTCTTCAACTCCAGCCAGCTTTCTTTCAGCTTCGCCGTTGATCGCTTCATGCGCCCCAGCCCGGTCACCAAATCACAGCTTTTCATGATTCACTCTCATCCGCAGTGTTCGAGGTGGATTCCAAGCTGCCGCTTCCGGGGCTTGCCTCGGACGGGGCTGCCTTTTCAGTGTACTTGTCCAAGGCCGTGGCCATCCGCTCCAACACAGCTGTCGCGCGCGGCATGTCCGCATCCAAGAAATTCGTCAGCCTTCCCAATCGTGCCTCGAACTCGTCGGCCCGCTGCCTTAGTTCGACACGCCATTTCCGCACGGCTCGCACTTTTTGCTCGGCGCTGCGCAACCGGCGCTTGGCAGCCTCGAAGGCAAGCCTCTTTTCGTAGTTGGACCGCCTGTCGTCAGCCCCGATCGACGTTTCGGCACGCGACAGATCGGATCTCGCCTGGACTAACGCATCCGATGCGTTGCGAACCTCCTGAGGCCAGTAGCGTGCCCGATCATGCTCCAGCCAGTCGACGGCCCGGCGCATTTCCAGCAGCAATTGCGTGATTGCGTCTCGCAAATCCGCTTCATATTCCTGCAACGCGACTTTAAAGAATCGCACAGCGTCGGTCGACGTTATGTTTGCCGCAGAGCCCATATCAAGACTGCAAATACTCGTCGATGTGATCTGCCTTGCGCAGCAAATAGGGTACGTGCCGATCGTTGTTGTCCAGGAAGCGGGCGATCAGTTTCATTCCCTGATCGAACTGTTCGAGGAATTTTCTATGCTCCTGGTCGCGCCAGGAGGCACCCAACGCAGTCAACTGATTCGACAGCGACCTGGATCGGTCTCGAATGTCGTTATTGAACTTTTTCAGACTCCGAGCGAACTCCCTTAGGTCGTCCGGGTCGACTACTGCTTGCGGCATGGCAGACTCCTAATGTTCAAGAACCTACCTTAACTATACTCCTGCACATTACCCCATGCCAAGAGAAGGTGCTTGCCAACGAGATCGGGCGTCCACGTGAAACACCCAATTATAGGCGACGGATGTGAAAACCGCCGTCCACGTTGATTCGATCACCCGTGGTGAATGGAAAAGCATCTGTAGTCAAGGCTACGACAGCTCTAGCCACGTCCTCTGGCGTTCCCCAGCGGCGTATGGGTGTCAAGCCGTCGGCAATCAAGTTGTCGTATTTCTCCTTAACTGGAGCCGTCATATCGCTCGCAACAACCCCAGGACAGACTTCATAGACGCGGATTCTCTCCTCGGCCAACCGGTCGGCCAGCAGCAGTGTCATCATGCCCATCGCCGCTTTCGCCATGCAATAGTCCGCTCGATTCGTGCTGACTGTATAAGCCGAAATCGATGAAATGTTGATAATCGTGCCTCGGGGAGTGTCGCCCGCGTTGATGCCCGCTATCATCCGATTCGCTGCAGCTTGAGCCAGAAAGAACGGGCCCTTTAGATTTGTCGCCATTACCAGTTCCCAGCTCTCCTCCGTCGCTTCCAACAAGTCTTTGCGACCTTGGGAGGTAATGCCGGCATTATTGACAAGCACGTCCAGTCGCCCAAAGTGTTCGTACGCTTGGTCGATCAAGCCCGCGCGATCTTCGCGGGCCCCAACATCACCACGCACAGCGATGGCGCGTCCGCCGTGGGATTCGATTTCCGCAACCACCTGTTCAGCCGAATCAGGACTGCGGAAGTAGTTCACAACCACAGCATGGCCGTTTTGCCCTAATTCCAATGCAATTCCGCGTCCAATGCCGCGCGAGGATCCCGTTACCAGAGAAACCGGCGTGTCGATCATACGAATTCCCTTGCGTCGTGTGCTTCCGGCGACATCACATTCATACCCGGCTACAAGTATACATGACGCCGGTTCTTGACGGCAATCCGCTTGGTAAGCGTGAATCGCCGGGGAAGTACGCAGTCCGAGCGGAATGCGTATTGTGGGGGCAGGTTAGTGAAGAAGGCCTAGGCCGACCATCGTCGTCGCGGCGCGGCCAGCAGGTCTCGGACCATCACCGCGATTTGCCAAGCGGCGTCTGAAGGGAAATGCCTTTCGAGGGCGGCTGATAGATGCTGTCGACGTCGCGAATCGGCAAGCAACGGATCGAGGACGCGCATCCACTCCTCCTCACGGTCCGTTCGTTCGATCAAAGCGCACGCTCCGCGCTTCTGCAACATCTTTGCGTTTGCCAACTGACGCCCGCTCGAACGAGGGCCGGTGGACGCCAGAACAACTGGCAACCCCGCCGCTGTCACGTCCATGAAGGTATCGGACGACGCATCGGCAACTGCCAAGTCCACCTTATCGAGTACCGTCGGCAGATGGTGAATGTGCGACGTGGCCACAGCGTCAACGCGTAGGTCGCGGTACAGCATCTTGACGGAACGGACATCGACGGCACTCGTGTGATGAACCACTCGCCAATCGTCCAACCGATTCTGAAGCCGGTCCAGCGCCCGTGGGAGCACTGCATTCAATTCGCTGTTGTCCTGGTCGTCGCTCAGGATCAACAACCGATTGAATACCTTCGTCTTTTTCGCGCCTCGCCGCCGAAATCTGTCAGCATAGGATAGGTGGTCCGACGCAGGCAGAGGAACGCCTGTTACGCGGACGGGGCTTCGGGGCGAGCGAATGTGCTGGCGAGCTTCCTGGTGTCCAAGACACACCAAATCCGCATACGGCACGAGGTTGCGTGTAGCCCGAGACGGCGCCGAGTCGCAATCCAGTAAGACCAACGGCAGGCCGAGGCCAATAGCTGCTCGTCCAACACGCTCGCCGATTTCGCCACCGACGCTCAATACCGCCGATGCTCCGACCTGTTTCAGAAGACGCCTCTCCGAACCGAAACGCGTAATGGGGTTTAACAGACCGGGCTTCCGAGCCTCTTCTCCAGGCGATCCTGCAACGCAGTAGTTGTGCCCTGCACGTGCCACGCGACGGTATTCTCGTACGCTACCGGGGCCGGCAAGAGTCAATCGCGATTTGGGCAGCAGGCCACGTAGTTCGTCGGCGACCGCCACCCCAGGCGAGAGCGAGCCAGCGACTCCTCCACCGGCAATCACAATGTTGACGTTGCCGAACGCATTCATGTCTTTCTCCGAAGGTGTGTTCCTACTACGTGCCTTCCCTTTCCATTTTGAGGCTTAAAAGCCCCACTAAGTTCCCCTTTTGTGTTCACGGATAGCCCAGGGGCGAGGCTTACGAAATGCCAGTGGTTCACTGTGAATTGCAGTGCGCTACCTGTGTGTGATACGCGTTCTTTCTCGTGTTGGTTCTACCAGTTGTGACCCGTCAACATGATGTTTCACGAACGCAACACGTTGTACTTGATAAACAATGCCGCCTACGGACGTGTCGGCGTCCAGCGATGTTCCGCAAGACACGCCTGCCAAAGCACTTGCATCATTCCTTCACCTCACCGAGTCACGTCCACCACCATTCCGGCACGCCAAATGCCTACTCGTTTGGTCGAGTCCATTTTCGGCGTGGTCCTACCACGTACATTCGACGCAGCACGAGGGAGTCCAACACATGAGACGAGCAGCGATTTGTCTGGTCACGCTTTGCGCGTTCGGTTTTGTCGGTTTTTCCAATGCTTCAGCGGCCGACGACGCAGCCACGGAGGAACTTCCGGCGGCTCTGAAGGCCCTGCAAGTGAAAGACACACAAGTTCTGACCAAGGAGCAAGCAGAAGAGGTGCGAGGCGAGGGGTTGTTTTGGGTCGGCGGAGGAGTCTTTGTCCACAACTATGTCGCCTACGGGGTCGTCTACCATGAAAGCTACGAGCCTGTTTCCGTCAGAATCGTACTAACCCCATATCAATTCGGTATCAGAGTCTCTCGTTAGAAAAGAATCTGCAGTAAAAGGCGGCGCACTCTGAAAACGTAACCTAAACTTGCAACGAGATGTCCCTTACCCTCCCCTAACTATCGTTGTTAGTTTGCAAAGGAAGTTACGATGAGAAACGCTATTGTCTGCCTTGCCATCGTTGCCATCACGTTCCTGGTCTTCGCCAACAGTCCGCTGCATGGTGCCGAGCCGACATACACACCTATTGCCGGCAAAGCGGCGACCGCCGAACTTCCACTAGCACTGAGAGCCGTTGGCGCCGACCGCTCCCAGGTGCTCAATACGCGAGACGCAGAACAAGTGCGTGGCCAGTGGTGGATCTTCATGCCCCGGACTGCCGGCGACATCTTCTATCAGGGCATTGGCAGCGGATTCATTGTGAATCCGTACCTCCAAAGTGAATCCTATCCACCTTACATGGTAGGTCTGCAAATCACGATTGGGCGCTGACCTGCCTCTCTGTTCGCCTGCGGGAAGAACAGAAGGCTGACATCGTAATACGACCAAAAGGGCCTGACACATCTCGTTGTGTCGGGCCCATGTTTTTGCGCCATCCGTCACTTTCACTACGCGCAAACGAACAAGGCAGCCAACGGCAGACTCCCAGCGCGGCTTTGCCAATGCTGTCGCGCAGTCAGCCCAACCGCCTCATTCGTCAAAACTGCGACGACATTCTCGGCAACGACGCTCCTTCTTGCCCGTGCGGCCGTCGCGGGTTCGATTCCACGCGCACGTTCGAACTATCCCGCATAACCGGTTGATGGGCTCGAACGGCCTGCCGCTGTTCTAGCAGTCTTAGCGCAAGTGCCGCGCTAGAAAAGCAGTTCGCATTTGTATCCACTCGGCGTCGATATCAGGTTTTGATGTGATTTCGTATCTCATGGAGGGATCGTAGTTACGGTGGAACCGCCGACACATTACGCGGATGTCTCAGTTCCTGAACAGGCAACGGCAGTCGGCCGAGGATGTCCGCCAGGCCACGTGGATGCTGGCACACCGTCCAACACGGCAGTATCCCAACACCAACATTGGAACTTCGTAAAGGAACGAGCCATGAAATCCTCCCTCCTCACGGCCACCGGTTGCCTGGCTGTCGTGATGTTTGCTGCCACCACCGCAAGTGCACAGACGCACCAGTCAAGCCCATGGAACGGCTATCGTGGCGGCAATCCGGACTGGTCGTCATATGGGAACAACCAAACCTATCAGTACTCGCAGGGTAACACGCAACATAATCCGTATGCCCAACCCTACGGCAGCGCCCAGGCAAGACCTGCCGCAGGTTCATATTCATATAACGCGCAGCAATATGGCTCGTATGCTCCAACGTACGGCTCCCCTCAGAGTGCGACGTATGGCCAGCCGCAGGGAAACCAATACCGTACACCACCCACCACGTACAGCTATTCCACCGCGTCGGGCCCTGCTGCACAGACGCAGCCGAGTGTTCCAGGGCCGCAGCCAATGCCCGAGATGATGCAACCCGGCTATGGTAGTGTGGCGGACACTTACGACGCATCGTGCGACGCCGGTGGCGAGTGTGATCCATGCCAGACCAAACCTGTCCAATGGATGGTATCGGCCGATGCCCTCTACCTGACTCGTCCGGCGGCCCAGATTCTCTTCACGATTGGGGATCATTTTGAGGGACTCCAC
>CAZUAH010000134.1:0-28601 GCA_964617665.1 uncultured Pirellulaceae bacterium | reverse complement strand
GATTCGCCAGACGCTGCGAGATTTGGCTGGTCAGAAAGTGATGCAGGCGTTTGTGCACCCGCGTCCGGGGCTGATGACGCCCTATCTGTCCGACGATTGGTTTCGGCTGTGGAAAGTGGCGCTGGACGAAGGCGAACGGTTGGACATGAAAATTTGGATCTATGACGAGAACTCCTACCCATCGGGCTTTGCAGGCGGTTGGGTGCCGGAACTCATGCCAGAGGCTCGTGGCCGGGGGCTTCGTTTCGAGGTCGGGAAAAAATCAAAAAAAGCGGACGGAGATGTATTGGGTGTGTACCCTCTGGACGATGGCACCTCAGATGGCACGCGTTTCCTGACTGTGCGTGTCCAGCGTGCGGGCGATTCGCCCTGGACCGGCGGACGCTGCTATGTGGACTTGCTGCATCCCGGCGTGACCGAGAAATTCATCGAAGTGACCATGGAAGCGTACCGCAAACGTCTTGGTGAACACTTCGGAAAACGGATTCCCGGATGGTTCACGGACGAGCCGCACCTTTCGCCTGTCGGCGGAGCGCCCCATTGGTCCGACCATCTGCCAGAGTTGTTTCAAAAACGCTGGGGTTACGATTTGGTGAACAATCTGCCCAGCCTGCACTTGCCGATAGGCGACTGGAAACGCGTGCGTCACAACTATTACCAATTGCTCTTGGAACAGTTTATCGAGTGTTGGGCCAAGCCGTGTTACGAGTATTGCGAGAAATACAACCTGGAGTTCACCGGCCACTACTGGGAACACGGCTGGCCACGGGCCGGCCACGGTGGCGACAACATGGCCATGTACGCGTGGCATCAGCGTCCCGCTATCGACAATCTGATGAACCTGTACGGCGAGAAGGTCGACGGCCAATTCGGCAACTCCCGCACGGTGAAGGAATTGTCCAGCGTCGCTAACCAAATGGGCCGGCGGCGGACGCTGTGCGAAGCCTACGGTGCCGGCGGCTGGGACCTGCGATTCGAGGACATGAAACGGATTGGGGATTGGCTGGTTGTGCTGGGCGTGAACACGTTGGACGAGCATCTCTCCTACATCACCATCCGTGGTACGCGGAAACGAGACCATCCGCAGTCGTTCTCGTATCACGAGCCGTGGTGGGATTCGTATCACGTCATGGCCCAGTACTTCACGCGACTGTCGGCCGCCACGTCACACGGCCGACAGGTCAACCGGATCCTTGTGCTTGAGCCGACCACGACCGCGTGGATGTACCAGCCGGACAAGTCTACGCAGAAGCAGATGATGGACGTGGGCGAACGGTTCCAGCAACTGGTCAACGCTATGGAACGCGCCCAGGTGGAATACGACCTGGGATGCGAGGACATCATTGCCAGACACGGATCGGTTGAACGCGACGGACCAGCCGCGTCGACATCGGCTTCTGGCACGCCATGGTTCGTTGTCGGCAAATGCCGATACGACACTGTTGTCCTGCCACCTCTCACCGAAAGCCTCAACTCGCAGACTGTCGAGCTTCTGGAGGAATACGCCAACGCTGGCGGGCGAGTGTTGTGCTGCGGACCGCCCCCGGAGCGAATCGACGGCCAGCTTGCCGACCGAGTGAAGCAGACCGCCGAGAATCCCGGCTGGAAAGTGGTAGACGTAGCGGCAGTCCCCGGGCTCCTGGGCGAATTGGATGGCGACGATTTTGCGATTCATCGCGCGGAAGGCGACCAAGGAATCTTGTTTCACCAGCGAAGATGTCTGGACGATGGCCAGTTGTTGCTGCTGGTCAACACCAGCATCGAGCATGCGAGTTTGGGCGAAATACGATCGGCATTGAAAGGCGTCCAGGAGTGGATACCGCAGACGGGCGGCGAGCGGCCGTATCCGTTTTCCACGGATAGAGACGGCATCAAGTTGAGTTTCGATTTGCCGCCCTGCGGTAGTCTCCTACTGTTTCTCTCTAACGAGTCGCTGGCGCCCGCCAGAGTCCGCGAGACGACAACGACCGCTTTGAAGCCTATCGACCCGATGGCGATCGAGCGACTCGGCCCGAATGTGCTGACGCTGGATTTCGTTGATGTGACTGCGGGCGGGGAGACCAAAGAAAAGACTTACTGCTACAATGCCACACAATTCGTCTTCCAGAAAAACGGGATGGAGAAGAACCCCTGGGACCACGCCGTGCAGTTCCGCGACGAAATCATCAGTACCAAGTTTCCGGAAAACAGCGGTTTCGAGGCGGTCTATCGCTTCAATATCGAACAGAAAATCCCTGACGGACTGCAGATCGTTATCGAACGCCCGGACCTATACAAGATCACCTGCAATGGCCAGACGGTAGCTGCCAAGCCGGGCGAGTGGTGGCTGGATCGAGCGTTTGGCCGGATCGACTTGGCCGGCATAGCGCGTGTGGGAGAGAATACGGTCAACATCAAGGCTTCGCCGATGACCGTGTTTCACGAAATCGAACCTGCCTATGTTCTGGGCGACTTCGCACTTCGGCCGACCGATGTGGGATTCGCGATCATGACGCCGCGATCGATGGCATTAGGAGCGTGGAACGATCAGGGGTTGCCGTTCTATGCTGAGGGACTCGCCTATTTGCAGAAGTATGAAGTTGCCCAGCCCGACGGCCGTTACGTGGTGCGGTTGCCCTCGTGGTATGGTAGCGTGGCGGAAGTTCACGTGAACGGCCAATCCGCCGGCCACTTGGTCAGCCAACCGTGGGAAGTGGACGTAACCGATCAGGTCAAACTGGGCACGAACGTGGTTCAGGTACGCGTGATCGGCTCGCTAAAGAACACCCTGGGCCCCCATCACGGCAAACCAGTACTTGGAAAAGCGTGGCCTTGGGACTTCCGTCAATCGCCGCCTGCCGGGCCACCAGCCGGCGGCAGCTACCATACGGTGCGCTACGGTCTATTTGAGCCGCCCGTGGTTGAGAATCGGCGATAGTCACTTGGATGACAGCTATGCCGGAGAATGACCATCAGCCAAAGCGAGACGTTCCTGAGCCGTGGAGACCTCGGTTTGGGATCAGTTCGTTGCTGATGGTCATGCTGGTGTTCAGCGTTACGGGAGCGGCTGGTTACTACTTGGTGCGCAGTCTCGGGGAAAGGGACCGCTCGACCCACTTGACCTTCATCCTCTTTACGCTTTCGGCGCCGATTCTGTTGATGGTTGTTGTCAGCCTCGTCCGACGAATCATCGTCTGGCTCAATCGTCGCTAGGGTCGGCAAGCGAGGGTGACTTTGTCTCTTGTGCGGATATGAACCAGTTGTCTCTCTGAAGCAGTCCCACGGATTAGCCGGAAGTGTAAAGAATGCGGTTGGTAGGAGACGACAAGATTCTAGTGGATTTACGCGCGGATCGCATGCTCGCCGGAATGCCCTACAAATGGTCGGACGCACCCTACATAGAAAGGCGCTGAGGCCGCCAAATCAACGGGATCGGTGCGCGATCACCTCCAACAGACAACAGTTCCTCCGTTGTTGGATTCTGCGCGTGTTGATGGCGTTGCTAGCATTGCCGGGAACTTCAACATTGGCCCGGTCCAACGAGCCGCTGGTGAAGGCGACGACTCCAGTACGATTGCAGACAGTATCGGCAGCCCAACAGCGTGACTTCGTGGCCGAGGCCCACAAGCCGGTCGTGAAAGTGGCAAGCCCGGTACGGTTGCCGACAGCACCGGCGGTTCGAGAGCACGAATCCGCATCCGAGCCACAGGCGGATTCAGCTACCTCGCCCTCGCCACAGACAGGCGTTCCGGGGCTCCTGAGCAGGATACTGCCCGATGCTGGTCGGACGCCCCTGTTGGACTTGTTGGGCGGTGAAAGACCGGCGGACACTGAGGGGGAACGTCGTTCTGTCCCCTCATCTGCGGCTGAACGAGCCGCTTCAACAAGGCGTCCTTTGGGCTTGAGACTACCGTTTTTCGTTCGCTCTTCTTCGGAGCATCGTACAGGCACGGAGATCACAAAGACCGAAGCGGTGCCCCAGCCAGTGGAGGCGGTGTCATCTCGGATAGCGGACGTGAAGCCCGCTTCCGTAGTACCAGTGGAGATTCGTTCTAAGTTCTCCGAATTGGCCACGTCCAACGGCGATCACAACAAGTGCGAAGAGACCGAACCGCCCGTGCGAAAGACACGCTTCGTACGTCGAGAAGTCGACAGACTCCAACGGCTTGCTTCTTCGGAACAACGGCAACTCGCAACGAACACGGATTCCCACCGGACATCGACACCCGACGAACGTGGAATGTTGATCAGCTTCCTGCGGCATGCCACACGCAGCGAGGAGCAATGGCCAGCCGTTGCTCGAGTCATACATGTGCGACCAGTTACGCTGCGTCAGCCAACTGACGACTCGTCCGAAGAGGCTACGCCGACAAATGCGGAAGAACCGCAAGGGCCCCGGCCGCCGGCCAAGCCAACAGTAGTGACCGCCGAGGAGCCTCGCCCGTCGGTCGCCCCAGAACCGGTAGCCGCCGAAGTGGAAAGCCGTAAGAGTTCCGAGCCCGGCAAGCCGACTGTCGTGAACGCCGAGGAACCCCTGCTTACGGAGCCGACCGAGCCCAAGGAGGCACTTGCCGAGGAGCCAAACGCGGCAAAGGACGATACTGATACGGCGAAGATCGCGGAAGCTGCCGAAGACGACGAGACAACCGATCTTCCAGACTTGAACGACGATGGGCTGAAATCCATGCGCGAATTGACGTTGGATATTCGTCCGGAAGAAGGCGAATTGCCCAAGGATCTCGCGGCAGCCAAGTTTCTCGATGTGGGAGAAGTCCGGCATCCGGCCGGAACAAACCGCCCATGGCCGCTGTACGAATTCTGGTGGGAAGCCCCGGCCGTGTGCCATCGACCTCTGTACTTCGAGGAGGTCAATCTGGAACGCTATGGCTACTCACACGGTCTGATCCAACCGATCCTGTCGGGGGCTCACTTCTTTGGGAAGGTCCCCGCCTTGCCATACCTGATGACCGCCGAGCCGCATCGTGACTGCGTCTATACATTGGGACATTACCCGCCCGGCTCCTATGCCCCCTATCACATCCATTATCCGCCTGTCAGTCTAAGGGCCGCAGCGGTCGAAGCTGCCGTGCTAACGGGGCTGATCTTCGCGATACCATAGGCCGATCCGAAGGATCTGTTCGCAAACGCTACTCCAATTGATCGCCGTATGCGCGGCAGAAAGATGCTGTCAGCGTCCGCAAAGACTCAAGCTCTGACGGTTGGATCGCTCCGTCCGCAAGAAGAGGATCTATCTTGGCGGCCCACTCCGCTTTGGCTTTCTCGTAGACTTCGACGTCGGCTTTGGCCACGACTGACAGTTCGGCTTTGTCCATGGCCTCTCGCAACGCTTTCAGTTCGACGGCCTCGGGCGTCTCCTTCATGACCTCTTCGTAGAAGCCGTAGATGTAGTCGTTGCTCTTCAGAGTCTTTGTATCCAAGTGAAGGACATGGAAGCAACTGCGAAGCGCGCGAAGACCGTTCACGGCATCATTGCGCGCTTTGGTGATCGCTTCGGACGGTCCTTCCGATGTACCGGCAGCAGCACGTAACGACTGATTGGTTTTCACTGACAACGCATACGCTCGACGCAACCAGGCGCTCCAGTCCTTGCTGTCCACAAACCGCTTTGGTGCGGTGCAGGCGGCTTCGCTGTAGACCTTCTTGATCTCCGTGTAGAATTCCTCCTGGAACTCGACGCTTGCTTCGCTCGCCTGGCCGGACTCCTGGAGCCGGAGTGTGCGGACATAGCTATCGGAGAGCGTTTTCGCCCAGCCGTCCCAGAGTTCGTCGAGCCTAGTGGCGGCCAACGTGCCGCGCATGGGACCGCCTCACCTGCACTCGGCTTTTGGGGAGATTACGGTCGCCAGTAGTACACCGAGAACCAGCCCCGTCAGTTTCGTTTTCATTGTTCCGTCTCCGTTTCACTGACTGTGCCCGCTGACGTGTCGAAGTCCAATCGGATTTGGCCTTCGGTCGGCATCTTGATTTGTCTTTCGGCCAGCGGTGTGTCTTGTTGCCCCGGTAACGCAAGAGTCACATGATACGCACCCGCTTCGAGCCCGTATATACGATACTCTCCTTCGTCGTTGGTCTGTACCCAGCGTTTGACTCCCTCCGCTGTGAAAGTCACCACGGCCAGACGCTCTGGCTGTCCTCGGTCTGTTACGGTCCCCGATACGATCGCATGGCCCGTCCCAAAGTCAACCGTTTCGGTCTCGCCCGGCGCCAGTTCAATCGCCTGCCCCCAAAACCCGCCGCGCCCAAGCTCGGGATCACGTATGTTCCAGACAACCGTGTACTCGCCCGGGGGGATTGGAGGGAACAGGTAGTCGCCCTCGTAGCCAGTAATCACTTTTTCCCATAGCAGTCGCGAGTAACCGCCGTCGCCGGGTGCGATCCGCATTTCGACGTCTTCGTAGGGATAGCCCTTCTCGAACAGAACGCGGCCTTTGACCGTGGCCGGTTGCTGCACTCTCAGAACCACGTCGTCTTGCCTGAGCGTCTCCTGAATTTCGATATCGGGAAACCATGGTCGCCCAAAATCGGGATGTTCGGCAAACAGTGTGTCGGTCCCGGGGAAGACGCCCGTGATCAGGAAACGACCGTTGGGGCCTGTGGTAGAATTGGCCTGTTTGTCTTTCTCCAGGGAGGCCGCATTAACAACCGCTCCGGCCACGGGCGTTCCGTCCGCGGCGCAAACGACCCGTCCGCCGATACTCCACGGTTCGTGAAGGACAAGAACCACGTCACCGATCGTTTCGCCCTCTTCAAGTTCGATGCATCGCTGAGCCACACCTTGCTCGGCGACAACGCGCAACTGGCACGCGCCGCGTTGTAGGTTTTCCACACGGAACTTCCCTTCCGGGTCTCTGATTCGTTGCTCTCTTGATCCCACGTCGCAAATGGCAAATTCGGTGACAGGTTTTCCCGTGCCCTTTTCGATCACGCGCCCCGCGACAGCACAAAGCCGCCTGAGAACGATTGGGATATCCTCTGACGAGCTCGGAATGCCGCTCAATTCCTGTTGGTCGTAGCCGGCATTGTGCCCCGGATTGGCATTCAGTTCAAATTCACCCTCGTGGAGCCCTTCGATACGGAAACTCCCGTCCGGACCTGTCGTCGCTTTGCCGGACCGTCCGTTTCCCATAGGAAACTCGGAACAACGCGCGTAGACGTCGATACCAGCGATTCCTTCATCACTCGCGATACTGACAACACGGCCTGAGATGTAGCCATCGAGTTTCTGAGGTTCCGCGGATTCCTCGGCCCCGATGACGAAGTCCACGTCTTTGGTTTCTTGCCCAGACACGACCTCGGCGATTTTTCGATCGGCTACTCCCGACCAACCGGGACTGCCGTCTAGCCCTCGACCTTCGCGCCACAACTGAAGAATCACTATGCCGGGCGACAACTCCGGAATCTCGAAACGACCCGCATCATCCGGCGTTACTCGTCCAGCCATCCACGAGTTGTTCCACGCGCCATCTTCAACATCAGGAAAATGGGCCGTCAGCCAGTGCTTTTTCGAGAGCGGTTTTCCCTGGTCGTCCTTGATGGCGCCGGATAGTTTGCCAGGTTGCTTGAACTGAACCGTGATGCCCTCGATCGTCTCGCCCTGCCTGAGATTGAAGCGATCGCTGATCGCCGGTGGGTAGCCATCAGTTTCCGCCCTGATTCGATAGCCGATCCCCGCCAGCACACCCTTGGCCTCGAACCGTCCTTCCGAGTCGGCCGTCAACTTCAAACGCCGACCGCGACTTGATCGGTCGAAACTGGGATGGATTGGTCGAATCTTGGCCTCCCAGGCGCCTTCACCCGACGGCAGCAGCACCTTGCCTCGGATAGTTGTGCCTCTGGGTAGCCTGACGACCATGTCTTCGATGTCATGCTCGACGGGGAATTCGACGTCTTCGAGCGGATCCACGTACCGATTCGGCATTCCTCGGAAGTACAGCCTCCGCTTGCCGATTGGGATGTTCTTGAAACGGAACCTGCCAGAAGCGTCTGTCTTCTTTTCGCCGCGATCACCGAGGTTCCAGAATCGGAGGCGGACGTTGGGGATCGGCTTCCCGTCGATGTCGTCCACAACCACGCCGGAAACCTCGAAGGCTTCTTGTTCCTTCTTCTTCACGACCAGACCGACCGCCTTGATGCGATCCGTCCACTTGATATCCATCTTTTTCTCTTTGCTGCGAAGGTCGCCTTTCTCCGCCACCAATGCGTGAGTTCCCTCTTCGATTCGTGCCAAGCTCCATCGGCCTTCGGCGTCGGACAACGTCGAGACGTCTTCGCCCAGCATCACAGTCGCGCCAGCCACCGGCGCGCCCTTTGCGTCACGCACGAATCCTTCCAGAGTCGCCCCGGGATGAAGGACGATCTTGGCGCCCGACATCTTTGTGGAATGCACGCTCGCGTGCCCTGGCGCAAAGCCTTCCTTGGTGGCGGTCAGACAGTACGTGTACTCGCCTTCACCCAGGCCACCCACGCAAAACTCGCCGTCCTCATCTGTCAGTGCCGGATCCCAATCCGCGCCCGCGGTGCCCCATCGTCCCTGCCATCGGGAGTCAATCGTGACGACAGCGTCGGACAGCGGCTTCCCTTCCTGGTCCACGACCGTGCCGGTTATGGTCTTCTCGGGCTCCAGTTCCACGGTGACTTCCGACGTCTTGCCCGGTTCGGTGGTCGCTTGGTGGTAGGAGTGTTTGCCTTGCTTCGCATATCCCTCTGCATTGACCTGAAATCCTACTTCGTCGTAGTCGAATCCCGAGATGCTGGCCTTCCCGTCTTTGTCCGTGCTCCGCTTGCCCGGCTCGTCGCAGTCAAACCAGATTCTCGCCCCGGCGACCGGCTTCCTGCTCTTCTTGTCGACTACGGTCAATTCAATCGTCCCGCCTGGAACAAGCGTCAGGTCCACGGTCAGGCTCGATCCGTGTTCCACAGCGATATCGTATTTGGGCAGCCGCTTGGTGAACAACTTCTCCATTCGCGCCTTCAGGTGATACTTGCCAGGAGGCAATTCGCCAATCGCATACGCCCCATCCGCATCCGTTTTCGCTTTCCTCTCGAACTGCCGTCCGGAATACGCCAAAACCTCTGCTCCGGCCACCGGCTGCCCATCCGAGTCCAATACCCGACCTTCCGCACGGCCATTCCTGTCGTTACCGGCCGACTCGGCCGCTGTTGCGAACAGAGCAGTAGCGAACGCCAACGCTAGAGGGCACCATATCAGAAAGCCGAAAGAACGCATTCTTACCAGAATCGTGAAGGTTGTGGGGGATGCGTTGCGTCTTGTGGAAATCATTCCCTCGCTCCCGACCAAGAATTCGCAGGGACACGGACCGCGCACAGAGCGACCGGCCCGCTTCAGAGTACTAGACGAAGACCAGCATGAAACGGACCCGCAATTACGGCCGTTTTTGCCGAAAAATGTTGTGTGGCGCTATGCCTGCCGCAGCGATCGCCATGGCTCTTCGTCATATACGTCCACGGTTTCAGGGGCTGCCTCCGTGGTCGGACTGAGCATGGCCAGGAAAACAAGCGGTCGGTCGGTTGGGTTGTACGTAGCGTGCACGACGTCTTTCGGGATGTGCGCCACGTCGCCAGGGCCGAGCATGCGCCGTTCGGTATCGACCCACTGCTCGGCCTCGCCCTCGACAATGTAAAGGATCTCTTCGACCCCAGGATGCTTGTGGAATGCGTGGCCCTTACCCGCGGGCATAGTTGCGCGAACCAACTGAAGCTGGTCTGCCTCGACAATCCCCGGACGACAAAGCCACTCGCACGTGCAATGCGGAGCCTCCTCGACTTGAGCGTCACCCGGTGTCACAAAACGGAGAGGCTTTTCACTCATCAAACAGACCCTTGATCAGGTGAAATGAATCGTTGTTCGTCGTCAAGGTAACTCCTCGCGAGGCGATACGCAACTTCTGGCCCTTCGCTGGACGACATCGACGGCGTTTGGAGGTGGAGTCAGGCCCGGCAGAAGTAACCCGGTCGGCAAAAACGCATAGTGCCAGCATACCATCTTTCGCCTGTCGGAAGTGAGAAAACATCGGACACGAAGCACTCGCGCCAGCCCCCGCGTATTGGCTCCGTGTCTCGCGGGTGGTAGGGTGAGAGAATGGCGGTTTGTTGACGAGGCGATGGCTGGACTCCTTTGGGCGAACTTGCCTATGTCGAAGCCAAAACCAGCGTTGCGATTTACGTTGGCTGCTCTGTTTCTCCTCGTAGTCGTGCTGAGCATAGCATGGGCAGTCGTTCCCTTTGCCGCCTTGTTCACGATCGGCGCTATGCCCTCAGCGATTGGGTTTGCCATCTTCATCGTGGGCGATTTGCGAGATCGCGAGGGATTGAGATTGCTGGGTTTGGCCGTTATGGGTGTTGGCCTTGCAGTCGGTGTTGTACTCATGGGGATCGTGGACCGTCTCGGTCACTAGAATCCAAGTCGTTTGCCGGCAGAAAGGGCACCCGCGCCATTTTGTGCGAATCTGTGTAAGATTCGGCTTTGGGCACTGTGTTATCTATAGCGGGCTGTTGAAGGGATCGAGCATGTTTTGCTCGTCCCAACGCCGGGCTCGCCGAGGAATTCCATGCAAGAGGCCCCAAAGACTCGTCCGAGCCTGCTATTGCGTATGCGCGATACGCAGGATGCGCGGGCGTGGGGCGAGTTCGTGGATATCTACGAACCGTTGGTTTACAGATTGGCCCGGAGGAACGGTTTTCAGGATGCGGATGCACGCGAGTTGACCCAGGAAGTGCTTCTAGCTGTATCGAAAGCCATCAATGGATGGGACGCCGATCCGGCCAGAGGCTCGTTTCGCGCCTGGCTGTTTCGCGTGGCCCGCAATTTGATGATCAATTTCCTGGCGAAACAGCGCAGGTATCCGCGAGGCGTTGGAGATACCGATTTCCAACGATTGGTGGCCGAGCAACCGGCGCCGGAAAGCGAGGATTCGGCCTGCTTCGACTTGGAGTATCGCCGCCGGTTGTTTCGCTGGGCAGCAGAACAGATTTCCGGCGAGTTTCAGCCCAGTACATGGACGGCATTTTGGAAGACATGTGTCGAGGGGCGAGGGATTCAGGAAGTAGCAGCAGAATTGCAGTTGTCTGCCGGAGCGGTCTACGTGGCCCGCAGCCGAGTGATGGCTCGCCTGAGGAAAAGAATCGGGCAGATCGAAGATGACTGAGCCAGACGCGATCCTTTAGCCGAGACGAGTCACCCATGATCGCACCAAAACACGATTGCAGCCGTGCTAGATTGCAGCAACTGCTCGCCGATCAGTTGACCGAAAGGGTCGCGACCGATGTCACGCAGCACGTCGAGGATTGCGAAACGTGTCGTCGCGATCTGGAGATACTGGCGGCCGAGGCCAGTTGGTGGCAGGAAGCGCAACGTTTTCTTGCCGACGATGAAACAGATCAGCCCGAAGACGCGGTATACGATAGCGCACAGCGTTGGCCGACCGACGGTCATGCGGACGAGTTATTTTCACCGGATCTTGTGGTCGAATACCTCGAACCCGTGGACGACCCAGGAATCCTGGGGCGGTTGGATCAGTACGATATCCTGGAGGTTATTGGGTGCGGAGGCATGGGCATCGTGCTAAAGGGACACGATCGCCAGCTGAATCGTTATGTGGCAATCAAGGTCCTGGCGCCACACTATGCGACCAGCGCAGCGGCCCGACAACGTTTCGCACGCGAGGCCCAAGCCGCCGCCGCCGTGGTACATCAGCACGTGCTGGCCATCCACGGAGTGAACGAAGGCGGCAGATTGCCGTATCTGGTCATGCCGTTGGTCGCTGGTCCGTCGTTGCAGGAACGGATCAACGAATACGGCGCACTGGACGTCAAGGATGTGCTACGAATAGGCATGCAGGCCGCGGAGGGGCTGGCTGCGGCACACGCTCAGGGCTTGGTCCATCGGGACGTGAAGCCAGCCAATATTCTGTTGGAGAACGGAGTCGAACGTGTGCTGCTGACGGACTTCGGCTTGGCCCGTGCCATCGACGATGCATCACTGACACGCAGCGGCATCATCGCCGGCACACCCCAGTACATGTCGCCCGAACAGGCGCGAGGCGATGCGGTCGATCATCGCACCGATTTGTTCAGCTTGGGCAGCGTCCTTTACACGATGTGCGCCGGTCGCCCACCGTTCCGGGCCGAAACGACAATGGGTGTCCTGCGACGAATCAGCGACGTACCGCCTCGCCCGCTTCAAGACATTAATCCTGACGTCCCGGCTTGGTTGGTGTCGATCATCGAGCGTTTGCTGGCCAAGTCGCCAGACGATCGGTTCCGATCGGCCAGCGAAGTCGCGGTGTTGCTTGAGCGGTGTTTGGCTCATCTGCAGCACCCCGCCGCAGTGCCCCTGCCGGACGGGGCACGGGCAATGATGCTTCGTTCCCGACGTTTGAAACGCTGGCATGTGGTTGCGGCAGTGAGTTTCGTCGGTGTTATCGCGACTGCAATTGTTCTAGCCGTATCCGGTTGGTTCCGCCCGCCGGGGCCCGTGGGCGAGCCACTTGAGGGGCCAGCAGCAACGGCGCCGACCACCACAGACGGACCCGGAGATGCTACACGGGCCGACGGTTTGACGGCCGAGAATCCCGCGGATGACGAAATCCTCTGGCAAGATGGAATCGAGGAAGAACTGTACGAAATCGAAGCTGACTTGCAGTGGGTGGAGTATGCCAGCGAATTCTGAAGCCTTTGCGGCGTGTTTGAGATGAGTTCGTCGGGCGGATTTGCAGTTCCAAAGTTCGCGGACGGACTTGGAAGTCCGTCCTACGAAGACCGATGTCGAACTGAAACAATGGCCTTGACCAAAGGAGTCATATTATGTCCCGTTGTCGACCACGATTGACTATTCTCTCGATTCTCCTCGTTTGCTGTCTCCCGCTCGCGCTGCCCGCACACGGTCAGCAGGGGTATGGCACGCCTTCTGCTATCGATGAAGGCCCGCCCAGCGAACCAATGTATGTCGATACCGTTCCCGCGGCGATTCCGCCAACTCGTGCGGCAGATCCGCGAGCCGCCGAATTCGCCAAGAAGTATAGCGAACTTCAGACCCAAATCTTCGGCCTTGTCCAGAAGCACCGAGCCGCGAAAGACGACGAGCGAAAACGTATTCGTGACCAGATCACCGAGTTGACGACCGAACAATTCGATTTGCGTCACCTGATGCGCGAAGTCGAAATCGAGCGAATCAAGAAGCACCTGCGTGAGGTGGAAGCCAAGGTCGACAAACGCGAAGCGTTGAGAAAGGAGATCATCGAAAAACGCATCGCGGATCTTCTGAATGAAGATGTGGAAATTCAATGGGAAACGTTGCCGATCCGAGGTGCCGGCCCGCAGATGCCAATGACCACAGAGATGCGCGAAATGCGTCTGCCGGACGGGACTTCGAGACGAGTTCCGGTGATTGTCTACCGCGACCCGCAGCCTCCTACGCCTTTGTCGCCTTCCGATGTCGTCACACCGCTCCCCATCGAGCGGCCCCAAGCGAGGCCAGATACATCGCCGGCGAGCACCAATTTCCCATCGTTGGTCGGCGGGCCCGCGGTCGCCGAGGCGAAAGCTCGTCTTGATATCGCCAAACGAAAACTCGACCGTGTTCGCGCTTTGGCCGTGCGGGGTGTCATCGCGCAATCCGAGATCGACGAAGCGCAGGACGAGATGGAACTGGCTCAATTGGCTTTCGAGCGTGCGTCGATGGAATTCGAAGGCCGCAAGAAGCTGCTGGAAGTAGGCGTTCGTCGGGCCGAAGTGGAGGTGGAGAAGGTCCAGGCGGACTTGGAGGAATCCCTCAGCATCAACCAGAGATCACCCGACTCGCTCCCTGATGCAACGATTCGGCGACAAACGGCGGCAGTCGAGGAGAAGAAACTCGCTCTGGAAACAGCAGAAGTGCTTCTTGAATTGCATCTGCTCGGAGCGAATCGGTTAGAGAATGTCGAAGGAATTGTAACGCTCGACGGCCAGCCCGTTGCAGATGCAACGATCACATTCGTTCCCGTCAATGACGGGCAGGGAACGGCAGCCACCGGCATCACAGACGAAAACGGCGATTTTAGGCTGACGGCAGCAGGGGAATCTACCGCGGAGCCAAGCACCGGAATTCCCCCAGCAGACTACTACGTAGGAGTCGTTGGAGCGATCCGCCGAGAGACAGAGGAAAGTGAGACAGGCGTGCCGAAGAAGTATGGCAATCCAAAGGAATCCGGCCTGAGATTCACTGTGGAAGCTGGAAGGAACAAGATCCACATCGAACTCACGACAGAGTAGACCCTACAGTTGCATTGAAATCGAGTACGATGGCCCTCCGAGGCCGTCGTTTCAAGGGTGATTGCGACGTTCCGTCACGTTGTCCAGCTTTCACGAAGAGTGAATTGTGCGATCACTCCGAACACTTCATCGCGGCACAGCGTTCGACGGCCTCGGAGGGCCATCGTACCAGTAATTTCTGCAACGCTGGGGTAGACTCAGCAAAGGTAGGTAAGGCTGTGCCTGACGGAATGTGTGTTCCATTCGGATCGGGGCTCGCCATCGCGCTTGTTGATCGCACGTTCTTCGTCGATACGTCGTCCCTAGAAACAACGCGGTTTCCGTCATGCACAGCATGCCCTACCCGCTACTCGCTCAGCTAGAGTCCTCGGAGGCCGAATCTTGTCTCTGTCCGCCTTCCAGCGTCCGCAGGCCGTTCAGGACTCTTGAGAACGCTCGGCGTGCCCTTTCGACCGATTGCGATACTCGCGTGTTCTCTTGGTTCTTTCGGTTCTTTTCCTTCGGCGAGATCTTTATCCGGCCACTCTTGATGTCCATTTCCTCTCGCCGCAGCCTTTGGTCGCGTTGCTTCGCCGCAGCATCGAAATCGCGAAATAGACGCTCGATTTCCACCAACGCCCTTCTGTAATCGCCGATGCGAAACTCACGGTCCCGAACGTTGGATATCGGCTGCACGCTGCGCACAAGGGTAGAACGCCTTGCCGAGTCCATTAGTTGGTTGAACGCACTATTGTCCAGAATGCTCTGAGCGGGAATGTCGGGCGTCGAGTCTGCGTCAACCGAGTCTTCACCAATAGAGTCTCGTTCGTCCTTTGGAACGTCGGCATCGACGGCTTTCTGATCCTGAAGCTCAGGTTTGGGGAGGAGCAAACCCAAATTCTTCTTCTTTCCCAGGTCGATGAACCTGGGTTTAGGCATTGGCTTGATGGCTTGCTCCGACAGCGGAAGGCTGATTGCAACCGAATCGTGATCCCCCGCCTGGTCGACGATACGAATCAGGAAGTCCTGGTCCTTGCCGCGCAAGTAGTACAGTGCCCCCGGCCTGATGTCATCCTCTGAAGCAACGGCCTTGACGCGAAAGAAACTCCGAATCACCTTGAATCGGCTACTCGAATCCGGTGCTGCTTCGAACTCAGATCGAAAGCCAGCAGGCATTTCCGCAGGCGCAGGAGGTTCGTGCGCCGATGAGTTGGCGGCGGTTTCCGTTCCGGTCAGATGCGGATTCTCAGTCACGTCTATTCTCGTCGTTCACAGTAGTCAGGGAGATGCAAGCTTACCTTTGCCACGACGACTCGGCAAGTTTCAAACGAACCGCGGAGTCACGGATAGCTCCGGGCCACGCGGAAGCCGATCGTCGTGCTTCGCGTGCCTGGCAGGTCCTTCTTCCGAGCAGCGCTGCGCACGCCCGATGGAGAATCGAGGAACGAGCCGCCGCGAAGCACACGAACGCGATCGTCAGCGATCTTGTCTTCGGGCACCGTCCGAACCATGCGGCCATCTGGGTAGGGACCATACGGATCCTGGCACCATTCGGCCACATTCCCGTGCACGTCGAACAAACCGAAATCGTTCGGCTTCCCGCTGCCCACCGGTAGCGGCTGCCCAGCGGCTAAGCCGCGGAAGACTGCGTACCGTTCCAGGTAGGATTCCATGTTGCCGAAACACCAAGTGCTTGTCGCGCGGGCTCGACACGCATACTCCCACTCCGCTTCGGTTGGCAGACGATAGCCGCGAAGGAACAAGTAGTCAGGTGCGATGGTCATACCCGCGGCATAGTTTCCGTCGGCATTAGCGACGTAGCACCATTGGTCTTCAGGAACCCCCTCTTCCTTGCTGAGCCAGTTGCAGTATGCCGCGGCTTCATACCATGTGACTGAAGTCTGTGGCCAATCCTGGGACGGGCTGAATTCTCTGGTGTCCGGATGGTCCACCGGCGGGTCCTCGCGCAGGAAGCGTTGGAATTGCTCGACCGTTGTCTCCTTGTTGGCAATCGAAAAGCTCCGGGTTATCTGCCGGTCGTGCAGCCGCTCGTCTTCGGCTCGCGACCTTTCCGTCTTCGGCGAACCCATTTGGAGTTGCGCCGGCCCTGGGACGACCACCATCGTATGCCCTTGGCTGTCCACGTACCATTGATGCTGGTTCTGTATGCCCGTCGACGTCAATTGAATGTCGAGCCGGGAAACCTCGGCCGCCTGTTCGTATCGGCGCAGAGTCCATTCGGCTGCCGCATGGATCCCGGGGTCGGGATCTTCTTGATACAATCGCAGCAGTTCCCGTATCAACGGATCAGCCCGACGAAGCTCGGCCCATCTAGCCGCTCGTTGTCCCGGGTCGCCAACAAGCTCTCCGGTCATAAGCAACATGGCCCGGCGAACGGACAAGTCGTCGTGACTCTGCATCCGTGCCATCACCTCTTCCGGCGTAATCACCAGTTGGTCGACGCCGTGAATGACGCGAGTCCGTTCTGTGGGGTCCTCGTTGTGCGTCAGCAGCGGCCAAACCGCTTCCTGTCCGCCCACTGCAAACCAGAATGCCGCAGTGCGCGATCGGACCTGCATGAGCAGATTTCGCGTCAGCGCTGTCAACTCGACTCCAGCAAGAAGAAAGACAACGGTGACAACGGCGAGTAGGCTCGCCACTAGTGCATGGCGTCGTGCGGCAACGCGCATCATCTTCCGCTGTTCGGTCGTCCAATTTGCGGGTCGCGTCAGTGTGCGGATGGCAAACCACTCCCAAGGCGAAGGCAATTGACGCCGCTCCGGCCTTGCATTCCACATCATGGAACGCCCCGCAAGGCGAAGCTCCGCTCTTCCGCTTCGTGTCGATTTCTGTTTCTTTGTCAGCCATTCTCGTAGCGATGGCACCAGATAATCGTGCGTCAACTGATAATACCGGCCACCAGGCACCGTCGACTCATCCTCGTCTTGAACAGTGTCGGGATCGGCGGGAGTGAGCAATCGCGTTTCGCTGTCGAGAATACGTATCAGCTCCTTGAACGCGCGAGGCTTCCTCCCGTAACCGGACAGGTCGAGCAAATCGACGTTTGATCGAACACGACCTTTGATGTCATCGCCCGGTTCCGGCAACAGGGCCCCGAGGACCGCTCGAGCGGCCCTTTCATGCATGCGGCATTGAGGATTAGCTGCCCGTGAACTGAAAGTCTCATCCAAAAACGCAACACCAACGCCGGCGGCCCCGCCGATGTCGCGTAGTGTACTTGGTGTCCACGGTCTGTCCTTGACCATTTCGGCGAACAAGGCTAGTCGCACCGGCACGACCTTGTCCTGATCGGCCAATCCGGAGACGGCCCGTTTCAGAAACGTCTCCTGATTCGTCGTAAGGCTACCAAGATTCTCCGGCAATTGGCCAAACGCACGTCCAAACTCGGCCAGCACTCTGTGAGCGTGTTGCGGGTCGAACAGGTCGACCATGGCCGTGTTGTGCCCTTGCATAAGATCGATTTCCAGCTCGGCCATGAAACGGCTCAGCGCTACCCAGAAATCATCGCGCACCAACACCAAGCATTGCAGTCGACCCCCATCGCACTGACGCAACGCTTGGACCAACGACCGATCACTGTTGTCCCCCTCGCCGTGTAGCCACTGTTCGAATTGATCGATCACAAGCAGCAGTTTCTGCCCGCCCGTTGGTTCATGCCCGCGCCGCACTGCAGCCAGACACTCGGCCAACCCTGCGTCGGACGGAAGATTTGGGCACTTTTTCTGTAGCCGTCCGACCAACCGTGTTTCCATATCATCGGCTGTCGCGTCGATGCAGATCGACTGGACGCGCGGCGACAGCCTCGGGAGTAACCCGGCGCGAGCTAGAGACGATTTGCCAGAGCCCGATGGACCGTACAGCACGCCCACGGAAAAGGTCTCGTCGGAATCAGTCTCCTCAATACGATGCTTCCATCTGCGTATGCTCTCAGGCAATCCGTCTCGATCGCGCGGTCCTGGCACCAAATCGAGGAAGAACTCGGCATCGGTACCGTCGAAGGCGCGTAGTCCTTTGGGGACCACTTTCACTGTTCGTCGATCCGACCCGGCCGGGCGTACGCGTTCGGTTGTGGCCTGTTGCGGCGTTGCCAAGGCCGACGCGCTGTGTCGCTCGCCTCGTCGGAGGAAGTACCGCAGGTCTTCGGCCAACTCTTTCGCCGTCCCGTAGCGGTCGGCCGCACGTTTCGCCAGAGCCTTGAGGCATATTCGCTCCAATTCCTCGGATATCGAGTCGTCCAACCCGCGAGGAGGCGGTGGATCCCTGAGGACGATCTGTTCCAACAGATCGTCGTGCGAATCCGATTGAAACGGCTTCTGGCCGACGATCAATTCATATAACACGACGCCAAGACTGAAGATGTCCGAGCGACCGTCTACACGGTGGGCTTCGCCGCGTGCCTGCTCCGGACTCATATAGGCCGGCGTGCCTGCATAACATCGTCCCTCGACGCAATCCTCGTCCCTGAGCGCCAAACCAAAATCGGCCACGTAGGGCTTCTCGTCCGCGTCCAGCAAGATGTTGGCTGGCTTGATATCGCGATGCACCAGTCTCCGCTGGTGGGCATAGTGCAATGCTTCGGCAACCGTCATCACAATCCGTGCCGCTTCGCGTTCCGCCAGACGCGATTTTCGTTGTCTTGCCGCAAGGTCCTTCCCAGGGATTAGTTTCGAGACAACATAACAGTAGCCGTCTTCTGTTTGCCCCACGTCATAGACGGGGACAATCGCGGGATGATCCAATCCCGCAACGATGCGCGCTTCGGTCAGGTAGACATTGGCGTCGTTCGGGTCGATCACTCGATGCCAGTGGGGGACCTTGATGGCAACGTGTCGAGCCAATTGCTCGTCGCGGGCCACGCAGACCCGTCCAAAGCCTCCTTCGGCCAACACTCGGACCACTCGATATCGCCCTATCATCGTGGGCATCGTGTCCGTGCCGGTGACACAGTCGCTCCGCAAGTCAGCCTCGATGCGATCAAACGCCTGAAAACGGTCTGCATTGTCCGCCTGCTCGAGAGCTCCGCTGATGCTTCGCACCTTCTTCAGCTCCTCGGCCAATTCCGGTTGGAGGTCGGGATGCTGAGCGAGGACCGAGTCGTCGGAGGGCTCGTCACCGACGCACCGTCGCTGTACGAGCTCGAATACAACGCGACGTATTCGCTCGCTTCGATCAAGCCCTCGGTTCTGTGACGAAGAACTGGTTAGCATCGTTCGATCGATTACTGTCGTGAGCCGACGGCGCTAGCCGCGGGCCCGTCGACTGCAGAGTTGGAATCAATGAGGCCCGACGCTAGCGCGTTCGGCTCACCTGTATCGCCTGTGTTCGTCGCGGGTCTCCCGACGCCCGCCGTCTTCCCACCGAAGGTCTCCACGAATTGAACGGGGCACCAACAAGTCCAGTGGCTCGGTCAGGAGACTGGCCACAACCCACCTTCTCCCTACCCACTAAAGTATAACGACGATCGGCCCATCATGTCGCGCAAGTTTTTTCGGGCTCGATAGCAGACACCGCGAATTGCGTCTTTGGAACGGCCAGTCGCGTTTGCGATTTGTTCGTAGGACTGTCCTTGCATGTAATATCGCTCGACGACCTCACGCTGATCATCCGGAAGGGTGGCTATCGCCGCCCGCATGCGACGGATACTCTCGCCTCGCTGGACTCGCCTGCCGGGCGTTGTGCAGTCCGCGGCGACTCGTTCGATAACGGCGAATACAGAGCTGTCGTCGTTGGCAGAGGGTCTGTGGATAGCTCGTCTCTCGCGATGGCGGCGTTTCGCGGCGTCCTTGACGATGTTCTCGGCAATCGTTTCGAGCCAACCGCGGAACGCTCGCTTGTGACGCAATTGAAAACTGCCGATCGATTGGGCAACACGCACGAAGGTCTGCTGCAACACATCGTCGGGGCGTAATACGCCTTGCAGTTCCTTGGTAATGCGCGCCGCAATGTGGCGTCTCAGACTGTCGTAGTGGATCAACAGCAACTGAGACAGCGAAGCCCGATCGCCAGCAACGGCCTGATGGACTAGATCAGATTCAGAACACTCGCCAGACATGCCAAGCTTCCACCGACGCGGAAAAAGGGGAAAGGTCCAATTTGCCGGGACGGCCCAGAGGGTGCTTCGCACAAATTGGACCTGTCCCCTTTTTTCGCTTATTCCGCACGCGAAGAGATGACTCTATGGTAACGACGAGCCGGCGAATGCACAAATCCGTGCGATCCCCGATCTAAGGGGATTTCTGCTCGGTGGGCCCGATCTTCTGAAGAGCTTCTTTGATCGTCTCGCAAACTTCTTCGTCTTTGTCTTCCGAGGCCGCTTCGAGGGCAGGCCGCGCAATCGGCGCCGCGTCCGGTCCCATTTTCCCCAACGCCTCGGCTGCGTATAGACGCGTCCAACGATAGTCCTCCTTCAGTAGCTCGGCGACTTCGTCGACCAAGCCCATGGCAACGCCCAATTCTCCAAGAACCTCGACCGCCACAGAAGGATCGTCGCCCGAGGCCAGTTCGACAAGCAAGATCCGAGAAGGCACATCCGATTCTGGTTTCAGAAGCCACAATGTCTTCGCAGCGTTGGCGGCTGGTCTGAAATCGCCATCAAGCAAACGCTTTTGGAGATCCGGCAGCGCTGGTGCGGCAAGCGTTCCCAGCCCTCCCAAGGCGATAACCGCCTGTTGACGCACTGGTTGTGACCAATCCGACATCGCTTCCACTAAAACATCAAGTCCCGGCTTTCCGACATCAGGCCCGATTCTTCCAAGCGTGGCGGCAGCGTTTCGGCGGACGGACGTCACACCATCCTTGACCAACTCGACCAGTTTCGGAACCGCTGGTTTTGCGTCAGCTCCGATGGCGCTCAACGCTCGACACGCCCAATACTGCGTGTGGAAATCGTCGCACGAAAGGGCTTGTATCAGGGCGGGCACGGCGCTGCGGGCTTCGGGGCCTATTCCAATGAACGCGTTGATGGCGAATTTCCGTGTGGCCGGATCGTTCCGTTGGAGTACTTCGATCAAGGCAGGGACCGCCGATTTCGCCTTTGGACCGGCGCTGTGAAGCTCCAGCATGGCAGTTCGGCGCGCATCCAAACGTTCATCCTTCAACGCCTCGATCAACTCCGGGATACTGCGTTTCGGCTCCTCCGGTTCATCGGCTTGGGAAGCTCCCATAAGGAGAGCCGCCACCAGTACGTTTGGAAAGATGCCTACGGCAATGGTTCTAATCGAGTTGATATTCAAGATTCCTTCGCCTCCAGAAGCTTCTCGATCTCTGGCGTCAATTCAGCGATCTTGTTCCCCAAGGTTACAACGTTGCCTCCACGGTCTACGAGAATCATCGTCGGTACAGCGCGGATGCTGTATTTCTTCGTGATATCGCGGACCTCTTTGCCGACGAGATTCGACCAGTTGATAGCGTTCTCCTCCAAGTACTTCGCCAGCGCCTCCTGGCTACGGTCAAGGCTGATGCCCACAATGTCGAAGCCGCGATCGCTCAACCGTTCGTGCAACGCTTTGATCTCTGGCATTTGTGCCCGGCATGGTGCGCACCAGGTTGCCCAGAAGTCGACCAGCACCACCTTGCCTCGATAGGCGGTCCAGTCAAACTCGGTCCCTAGTGCTGTCACGCCCTCCAGTTCCAGCGGTTTGCCCGTCAAATCGGGCGCTGCTGTCTTGACCTTCGGCTTCTTGCCCAACTTCTTACCATAGCTGGCCAGTTTCTTAGCCTCGCTCTTCCCGAACAACTCGCCGAACTGCTGGAAGTACTCTTCGCGTTTGTCCTCGTCTTCCAGCCGGTTGATCGCCTTGACGGTACTGGATGCCATGCGCAAGTGCCGTTCGCTCAATTCGTTGTCGGTGAAAAAGCCCTTCAGCTCGTCCAGCAAACCGGGCACCCCGTCGACGGGCATCTTGTCCACGTCAATCGCATCTCGCTCCAACAGGAAGAACCGAACCTCCGCAGCGATCTTCTCATTCTCTTCCTCTTTCATTTCTTGGACGAAAGCGAACAGATCCTTGTCGGCCTTTTCATCCTCCAAGCATGCCTTCTCGTGCAGCACTTCGAATGTAGCCAGTGCGGCGATCTCGCGGTGCTTTTCCTTGGATTCCGCCGACAAGACGCGGCCCGCCGCTTCAACGACTGCCTCGGCAAAACCGGGACGCAATTGAATGCTCTTCGGCCTGTCCTGCATGTCGAAGATGAAATCGACTAGTTCACTTGGGGACAAGCCCTCGCGAGCCAAATATGGGTTCGTATCTTTCCAATCTTCTTCCTCCTCGTCATTCGTCTCCTCCTGGAACGAAACGAAGAACACATCCTGACCACTGACGGGATCGACCAGCGACGACTGATTTGCTGCTGGCGTCTCGGCGGCGCTTTCCGTCGGTTTCTCGGCGTTGCCGTCCGCTGGTGGCTTGGCGGTGTCGTCCGCCGGCGCCCCGAACAACTCGGCTAGTTTCTCGCCCAGTTCGTCGCGCTCGCCTGGTCTGCTGGCCCCGCGCACATTGATTGCCACGACGTTGCCGTCTCGGCCGATCAGTACCGTGAAGGGAATCCCTTCTACACCGCACTTGATGGCCAGCGGATGCGTGAGCCCTGGAGCCGTAGGATCCGCGTTAGGATTGACGATCGTAGTCCAAGGCAACGGTTGAAAGTTAAGGAATGCGGTCAAGTCCCCGGGGTTATTGTCGACACTCACGCCAATTACCTCAAATCCTCTTTCATGGTACTTGTTGTGCATGGCGCGGATATTGTTGAACTCCTCCAGGCAGGGACGACACCACGTCGCCCAGAAGTCGACCAGAACCACCTTGCCTTGATACTTGCCCCAGTCCAAATCTAAGCCATCGGGCAATTTGCCTTCGACAGTGAATGGCTTTCCGACCAATCCCACTCGCAACCGGGCTTTCTCGACCAAGTCAGATGCATCCTCAGCCAGTTTTTTGTTCGGATGCTCTTTGTAGGCGTCTTCGATCATCGTGTGGAATTCGGCGAGATCTTGGTAGTGACGATCCCTCTCCAGTATTCCCACGGCATACCTTGCCGCGGTCAAAGGCACTTCGCCAGGGTCTTCTTCTGAAAACACCGCCTCAAGGATCTCCTTGACCGGTGGAATGCTGTTCGGCTGGCCTTCCTGCATGGCGATCACTGCGGCGTCAAATCCCTTTTCCGCTATCCGGGCCTGATCCAGCATGATCCGGGCGTCGCCGGCGATCTGTGGATCGGTGGCGTCCTTGAAGGCGTTCCCGATCACGCGGTAGGCCTCTAACGCGGCGTCTTGGTGCTTGGTGGCCTGCATGACCATCGCCCCCTGGCTGACGATGACAAAGACACCTGGATCACCTGGACCGGCTTCCACAAGCGATTTCAGTTCATCCTGGATCGGTTTCACATCATCGATTTCGCCGGAGCGCAACTGGTCGATCGCCATGGCGAATAGCATCAGGCGCGCCATTAGCGCCAATTCCGGGTCATCCTGTTCCCTCAGCGTTCGACAATACGCGCCAATCTCCTTCTCGATATTGGGGATGCCCATTTGGCTTAAGACTCGCATGCTATCCAGTTTTGCGCGGACGGCCTTGACGCGAGTTTCCTTGTCCGAAGCTACTTCCAGCAGTTTCTCCGCGGCCTGGATACGAATTCCCTGGGTGTTGACGTGGTCTTGCATCTGCTCCTGCCGTGTCGTCCCTTGCGGCTGGCGGTTCTGCAACTGATCTAGCAGGGACACGAGGGCTTCCTTGCTTTCGGGCAACTTGCCCAAGTCAGCTGTCCCCTTCGGCGGCGTCGATGGGGAGTACGGGTCCGATGGGATATCGCCTATGGAGGACGTAGCTGTGCCATCAGTTACAGTAGCATCGACGCTGCTCGACGCGCCAGAGTCCCTTTCGGACGACATACCGGCATCCGGGTCGGTAGAGGTGTCGCCGTCACCTACACGAGAAACAGCCGGGGCGCTGCTTGACGTATCGTCATCGCCAACCTCGTACTTGCTCCTTTCCGCTGTTATGGGGCCCCCATTTTCACTGCCACAGCCAGAGAGCCATGCCGCTGCGAAGGAGCAAGAAAGGCCGATTAGCAAAAGGCGAAATGCGGACAAGCCGTGCGAATACCGTGACATGACGAAGTTCCTTTCTGAGCGGGAATAGGGCGGCCTACTGCCTCTAAGCACGAATTGTAAGCCATCCACAGAGATTTGGCATCCCTAAGCAGTGCTTAGAGACAAATGCGCGGTTGCCGGTGCGAAGATTAGGAGAAACCTGGCCTGAAAACAGCATCGGACCGTGCAGGCATTATCCAACTCCGCTTAGCATTTGCGCGCATCAAAAACGGCGCCGAAACAGGATAGGGGCCGTTTAGATAAGGTGCGAGGCGACGCCGCCACGATTTACCTACAACAGCAAAACCAATCAAACAGCATCGTCCGTCGCCTCGATATCACCGAATTGCTCCTCCAACAGCCGGGGCAGTTCATTGCCGCGAGCGGTGATGGAAACTACTTTGCCGTCCTTTCCGATCAGGAACATGGCGGGGATGCCGAAGATGCCATATCGCTTGGTGGCCGGATTCTTGCCTGCGTCGTCCTTCTCGTGGAGTGTAATCCACGGCACCTCCTGCTTTTCGACGTAGTCCTCGACGTTCTTCCGATCCTGGTCGATGCTGACCCCCACGACTTCGAGGCCGTGCTCATGGTATTTCTCGTAGGCCTTCTTGATGTTCGGAAACTCGACTCGGCAGGGACCACACCAAGTAGCCCAGAAGTCGACAAGCACAACTTTGTCCTTCAGTTCAGCCACATCAAACTTCGTCCCGTCTAGCTTGGTTCCTTTCAGCTCCAACACATTCCCCACCAACCTTAAGCGACGTGCCGAGCCTGAGGACATCTCGCCGAACGACGACAATTGCTCGTCTGTGCTGTCGGAGAATATCTTGCCAAAGGCCTCGTATGCCTCCGCTGCCACCTCTTGAGCGTCGGCATACTCGAGAGCACGTCCTACATTGAAGGCCAATCCGATATCTCCGCGTGCGAGTTGTTTTGCCGAAAGGTAGTCCGTCAGTTTGCCGAGAATCTCCCGTTGCTCGTCCTCTTCCGCCTGCGCGATCCGCCGGACGTCAAGCTGAAGGAGAACCCCGGATGCTTTCTTGGACGCTTCTGATTCCTTGCCCTTTTCCAATTCAAGGATCTTGTCAGCTGCTGCTCTCAGAGCCGCCGGCGCCTTCTGCCGGTATGCAAAATCGTCGCGAGCATTGTTCGGCCGAAACGCCTCCAGTTTCTCAATGAACTTGACCAGTTCGTCCACACCGCCTTCCGGCACAGCGTAGCGGTTGTCCGCAGGCGGTTTGGCAGCTTCCTCCTTGGCTGCAGGCTTCTTTTCTTCCTTGGGTGCTTCCTTCGCCTTTTCCGCTCCCATCGTGGCAACGGCAAACAGCGAAACCGCGATGACGGGAACGATCCAAGTGAATCGGTTGACAACAACAGTGAAAACCATGTCTACATTCCTTCTGATCTGATATCAAACGCAGAGCACAAACAAACTAGCGAACCACAAGACTATTGGCAACCAGCGGCAGATGGAAAACGGTATCAACTCGCCTGCGAGCGGACAGTATTTTCACCTTTTCGCGCACTGTCGCGTGTCCCCGTACCCGCAAGTGTCAGCCCCGTTTAACCGCAAGCCGGAGGCGTGCGCGTCCTCGAACGCAGGCCTTCGGTCAAACGAGTCACACAGAAAGAACGAGCGGCTGACGGACGAGAGATGCCAAGTGGCATCTCTCTGGCTATTCTGCTGCGTGCTCACCCACCGCGCGCCGCGCCGTTCCTACGTTTGCCATTGCGTTTTCCATTCGACAGCGTCGGCGGCGATATGATCATCTGCAAGCGGCCGGGCCCCAACAGGTCATCAACACGGTTGCGCAATTCAGGCGTGATGTCCACACGCACCTTGTTGGATTTCAGTCGGACACGACTGCCGTCGTTCAACTTGACGTGGAAGAGTACGTCCCGGCTGCCGGGATAACCGCGGACAATCTCGTACAGTTGTTTCAGAGTGCTGATATCGCCATCGGATTCGTCGATGCAGACGATCATGCCGCTCGTGTATCGCGAGTCCAATTCTCCCAGAGGGATTACCTCGTTGACCACCAGATTCGCCTCGTCGCCGCCACCGCGCCGGTCGATTGCCCCACGAATAACCAAGACGGCGTCGTGCTGGATCAATTCACCATACTTGAGGTAGTCCTCCGGCCACGCAATGCAGCGAATAATGCCATCCCTGTCTTCCAGGTCGAAGTTGGCATACTTGGTGGCGTTGGATCCAGCACGCGGATTCCTGACGTGGGCGAGTTTGATTGCCGACAGCATCCCGCCCATGATCACATCGGCCCGTTCCGGCACACCGGCGATACCAGACGTCGTATGGGAACAGAATTCGGACAGCTTCTGCTCGTATTCTGCCAGCGGGTGACTGGTTCGGTAAAAGCCCAATACCTCCTTTTCCATTACCGCGCATTCCCGTTCTGGCAATTCCGGTATTTCCGGTAGGGCGACAGCAGGCTGGTCCTCTTCGTCTTCGATTTCGCCAAACAAGCTCTTCTGGCCGCTACGCCGGTCGGCTAATGCCGCCGCCCCGGATTGTATGGCCCGCTCGAGCACGGCCATCAGTTGAGACCGCTTCGCACCGAACGAATCCATGGCTCCAGCCTTGACCAACGTTTCGATCGTCGAACGATTACAGGACGACGCGTCAACGCGTTCGCAGAAATCGAAAATATCCTTGAAGGGCCCATCGGCTTGTCTGGCCGCCACGATCGATTCGGCCGCCCCGCCCCCGCAGCCCTTGATGGCCGAAAGGGCAAAGTAGATCTTGCCTTCCGATACCGAGAAGTCGACATCCGACGAATTCACGTCGGGCGGTACTATCTCGATCTTCATCCGCTCCGAATCGTCCATGTGCTCGACAACGGCATCCTTCTTCTTGAAATTCCTGCCGGGAATGTCGCTGGAAAGAAGGGCGGCCATGAATTCGACCGGATAGTGTGTCTTCAAATACGCTGTTTGATAGGCAATCAGGGCATAGGCCGTGCTGTGAGACTTGTTGAACCCGTATCCAGCAAACTCCAGGAGCAAGTCCCAGATGTCTTGCGCGTCTTTCTTGCCAAGCCCGTTGGCTGTGGACCCCGTGATGAACGCGTCGTGGTTGGCGTCGATGAGCGCCTTTTTCTTCTTGCTGATGGCTTTGATACACGTATAAGCTTTGGCCAATTCGATCCCGCCCAGCCGGTTCAAGATGCGCATGATCTGTTCCTGGTAGACCATCACGCCGTTGGTCTCTTCCAGCAACTCTTTGAGCACGGGGTGTTTGTACTCCGGCTGCTTCTTTCCAAGTTTCACGTCCACGTACTCGTCGACCATGCCGCCTTTGAGTGGCCCAGGGCGGTAAAGTGCATTGGTGGCAACGATGTCAAGAAACCGGTCGGGCTTCATCCTTTGCAGCAGATCGCGAATGCCGCCGCTCTCCAACTGAAACACGCCTTTTGTTTCACCGCGTTGCAGTAGGCCGTAGGTCTCTTTGTCATCAATTGGCAGTTTGTGCGGATCGATTTCCTGGCCGGTCGTCTGTTTGACCAGGTCGACGGTCTTGCGCAAAATCGTCAGGTTTCGCAGTCCAAGGAAGTCCATCTTCAGCAGCCCGGCCGCCTCGACATCGTTCATCGACCACTGAGTGATGATGTCATCTTTACCCGAGACTCGGCATAACGGAACGTATTCGGTCAGAGGTTTGTCCGCGATCACCACAGCGGCGGCATGCGTGCCAACGTTGCGAGCCAGACCTTCGATTTTACGAGCCAAATCGATCATCTCGCGGATCTCGCCGTCGTTCTCGTAAGTCGCTCGCAGATCGTCGCCCTTCTCCAACGCCCCTTCGAGCGTAATGTGTAGCTCATCGGGCACCATCGAGGTTACTTCGTTGACGCGCGTCAAAGGAACGCCCAAGACGCGGCCCACGTCCTTGATGGCCGCACGCGCTTGCAGCGTGCCAAACGTGCCGATTTGCGCCACGTTCTCCTCGCCGTACTTGTCTTTGACGTAACGCATCACGTCAATACGGTGTTCTTTGCAGAAATCGATGTCGATGTCGGGCGCTTCCAGGCGGTTCTCGTCCAGGAACCGTTCAAACAGCAAGTCGTACTTGATCGGGCATACGTGACTGAGATACAGGGCATAGCAGACCAACGCACCGACGCCGCTACCGCGAGCCGTCGTCGGAACGTCCATTTCTCGCGCCTTGACCACGAAATCCCAGACGATCAGGAAATAGTTGGGAAAACCAAGCTTGTTGATCACG
>CAZUAH010000133.1:0-28636 GCA_964617665.1 uncultured Pirellulaceae bacterium | reverse complement strand
TTGACGGGACGGGGGTAAGTTTTCTCCGGTGTAGGAATACGCCAGAGAGGGCAGAACGAATTCGCTGACGAGAGGCGCCCACCGGGCGCCAAACGAATGACGAAAGTGCTTGGTTGTCGCGTACCGCGTCTCGTCTTCAGTCTTGCGGACACGGCCACCTTTGGAGAGTGTCCAATCCCACGTTGCGCCCCTACGACGTTCGATTAATGCCGCGCCGGGCGTATTGTGCTTTCCGCCACTTGCGTGTCGCCATGCACATCCGAATCACACGCATTTGGCTCTGGGGTTGTGTCGGCAACGCGATACCCGGCAACCTTTGACCGCCACAAGAGCGACCAGACGACTGTTTTGCATCGCATGAATTGACAATAATTGGATGTAGGCGAACGGGGAGCGGATCGATGGCACAACTACCTAATGAGGACGCGGTACGCAAGTTGCCCCTACGGGCAATGGTTGCCTACGCTGCCAGATGCGCAAGGCGGGTCCGGCCGTTGCTTCAAGATGCGGAGTTGTCCGAAGAGTACCTGCAAGCGGTACTGAATGCCATCAGAATCGCCGAGTGTTTCGCAGCTGGGGAAGAAGTTGAGGTCGAGGACGCCGGTGTCGTCGCCCGCGCTGCTGGTGACGCTGCGAGTGCTCTCCTGTCGAGCGCCGCCGTCTTTGCGGCATCGGCGGCCGCAGACGCCGCTTTGGCCACTGTCTACGCAGTTAGTGCCATTGCCGACACCACCGCTTGCGGCGTCTGCGCCGCTGCCAGCGGCGCGGCCTATGCCGCCACCACCGCGAATGCTGAGGGAAATGTTGTCGAGGCCGCAAGGGCCGACTACGAGCGGCTGCTGTCGCTCAACTTGGGCGAACCCCAAGGGCTCGGCACGCCCATCGACTGCAGCGAAACCGGGACGCTGGGGCCGCTTTGACGGCCGTTGCCACCTATGTGGCTCGACGGCTCTTGGCAGTGCCCCCAATGCGAAGCATTGCACCATCTACCACGATACCTAACATTCCAACACCGAGAGGCAGACGCTATGACGAGACCTCCTTACGTTTCGTGGCGCGGAGACTTGATTCGCTACTTCATCGCGGTAGACTGAATTCTGTGCCGCCTCTTGCTGCGCGCGTCGGGCCGCATGCCGGCCGACCGCGAACTGAGGCCAAGTCGAACAGCGATGGTTGTAGCTGCGAGCGGAACCAGTGTTTCCCATCGACAACGGGGTGAGGGCATGCTTTCGCGCAAGTTCGATTCCCGTGAGATTGCCCAGGCTGCAGAGGATCGAGTGCGGGCTCGCTTCGTCACGGACATATCCTGTGAGTACCATGATGGCGTCCTCTACTTACGCGGCCAGTCAACCAGCTTCTTTCAGAAACAAATGGCGCAGGAGGTCGTGAGGAGTATGGAAGGCGTCGCGGCTGTGGTAAACGAGATTGAGGTGGTTTCCAGGCAGTGTTAGCGTGCCATCTATATGACGGCTACCATCCTCGATCATGAGAACTGCGTTTGAGCCGGCGAAGTACGCGGGCCTTCCACAAGGTCTCCCCCTATGCGTGCAGACTGAAACAGCCGATTCGCAAGCACGTCAAGGTCGGCTAACTGGAAAGCCGAGCCAGGGCTGCCTCCAGAGTATCTTCCGCCTCGAAATCAGCCTTCGTGGATGGGTCCCTCGAGATTAAACGACAGAGTTCGAACATGTCCCGCACGGGGCGCGATATGTTGCATAGGACGATTTGCCCAACACCCAAGCGACGCCGCACCGCCAAGAACGTAAGAAATCCGGCGCTGCCCATGAAGGTAACGTGCTGAAGGTCAATCACGATATCACTCAACTGCGAGCGATCAACGAGCGAGAGGATCTCATCACGCAGCGCGTGTGATGTCGCAGGCTCTCGGATGTTGTCCACCAGAATCGTAATCACGAGCACGTTGCCGTGGAGTGATCCACTCGCCACGCGCCGTTCCTTTTTAGTCACCGTCGCTATCCGTTGAGGATGTTGTCGAGTCGTGGCGATTCAACATGACCGCCATGGTCATATAGCTTCGTGAAGACACGGATACTCGTCTATGGTCCGTTTGACTATGTCTTCGTGTGCACGAGGCTAGTGGCCGCCCTGCACGGAGACGCGCATCACGAAAGGCTCTTTCAGGACGAATGTTCCTCTGGTACCGGGATGCGCTGGCGGACGCCACTCGGCAGAAACAGCGTCCACTTTGACCGAAGTAGGTTCTTACGCTCGCCCAGGCACTTCAGATGTTGTCGTTGTTCCTCTCGCGCGAGCGGGTTCACTTGGTAAGAAGCTGCTGTGTCATGCCCCTACGTATTGGCTGGATGCCAGATGAGTCGTCAAATTCGCACCTCGCAGGAGGTACCTTAAGCGGGCCTTTCGTGTTCCAGAAGCATTGGCGACCGGCTTCGGCAACATTGGATAGATACGCAAGAAGTCTGCAAAACGCGTGGTGGATTCGCGATTTGGTATGTCCGCATTCTTGGCCGGAACTCGATTCAACAAGTAGGCAGCCATGGTGTGCTGCTACCTAGCTCGACCTCCGAGCCCACCGCTTCGGGTTGGAATCTTGCGACCAGGATTAGGTCCAATGGCCACCATGCGGAAGAATCGCGACGAAACGCAGTGTTGTCCAGTGTGCGGTGCGGAACTGGCCGTCGAGGCGGAGCCCCCTCGGTATGATGCTCCATGCCGCGTCTGCCGATCGTTGTTGTGGTGCCGAAAGACGACGTCGGGTGAATTCACCATCCTGGATGTGATACCCGGTCGAACGCCGGAGCATGGCGAGGTACTTCGCGTCGCCGAGTCGCTCGCGCGTGCCGGGCGTGTTCCGCGAGTGCTCGTCGACTTGTCTCGCTTTGACCTCCTTAGCAGCGCGTTTGTCTCGAGGCTAGTCATGCTGAACAAGGGGATACTGCGTGCCAACGGCAGGCTTGTCCTTTTCGGACTGCGGCAGTTCGTTCGAGACACTTTCGTTCGAACTCGGATAGACTCGATCATCGAGGTCTTCGACGACGAACAAACCGCTCGCACGAGTCTCCAATCCGAGCCACGGGAATAGCGAAAGCCGGCGTCATCAAAAGCCTCTTTTGGAGCAGATCGGTCTTGTGCACCTGCGAGTCGCGCGGAAGGCAAAGTTGACGATTGCAGCGGTGTGTTTGCGCTCTATGTAATCTTTCGGATGATCCAGTCACCAAACGACGGCCAGAGTTGCGATATGGCAAACAGCAATCTGGCTCGCCTAGGCAGTACCAACTCGGGTTTGCGGCGCTCGCAGTAGCGGAGCATCTTGGACACGAGTCTTTCGGGTGGAATGCCCTTGAGCTTGGCTCCAGCTCCTGGCAGGCGAGCCGAATCGGGCAACCCCGCAGCTTCTTCGTCGTATCGGCGGCCGGCGTCGATGCGCGCGATCGGTCCGGGGCAAACCAGCAGCACGTGAACGCCCTGGGGATTTAGCTCGTACCGCAACTGTTGCGAATAGGCTGCCACAGGGAACTTACTAGCGGGATAGGCCCCCAGATACGGCGACGCCGTCTTGGCGGCCAGCGACCCAATGTTAACCAGGTGCCCGCCCGATTGGATCAAGTGCGGCGCCGCGGCCTGAGTGCATCGCACTAGGGCGAAGAAATTCAGTTCCATCAATTCCCGAAACTTCTCAGGGCTCGTTGCCAAGGCCTTGCCCCGTGTAGACCGGCCCGCACAATTCACTAAAACGTCCAGCTTTCCGAACGTCTCGATCGTCCGGGCCATCATCGCGTCGACTTGGTCTTGTTGCGTGATGTCAGTCAGGACCCCAATAGCTTCGTGACCGGCGGATTTCAAGTTGCCGGTCACTTCTTCCAGTCCGTCAGCGTCGATGGCGGCCAACACGACCTTGGCCCCAGCGTTTGCGAAGGCCTCGCCGACTAACCGGCCCAATCCAGCCGAGCCGCCGGTGACCAGAACGACTTTGTCTTTCCAATACGGCATCACGTGATGTTACAGTTCACAAATGGCCCATTGACCATTATTTTCGTCCAGGGCAACCTGCAGTCGATGCGGTCGAACGCCCGTGCGAGACTGCAGATCCTCGCACAGCAGTTCGCCAATGTACCGGGCCACCAGCTCTGCGGTTGTGTTGGGCACCGGTAGTAGAACGCAGTTGTCGCGAGGGAATACCCACCGCCGATCTTCGAAGGTTGCCTCGACCTCGCGTTCATCGGCCTGCACCCTAATCAATGGATGGTCTGTCGGCAGCAGCACGTGGTGGTCCAACTTGTCCGTGATGGCCTTCAACGCGTCGCGCAGGGCGATAAAGTCGATCACGTAGTGGTTCTCGTCCAACGGCCCTTCCACCTCGACCGCGACTCGATAGTTGTGGCCGTGCAACGGCTCGCAGACGTCGCCATCGTAGGTGATGAAGTGCGAAGCGCTGAAGACGTGGCACTCTTTGTCCAGGCGAACGCGATAGGTTTCCGGCATGGCACTCACTATTGGTCGAGCGTTTGCTGAAGCTTGCCAAGCTGTTCGCGCAGGCTGACCAGTTCTTCCTTGAGTTCCGCCACCTCGTCGCGGAGCCCCTCGAAGTCCTGCGGCGATACTTGTGCCGCCCGTTCGGCGGGAACGGGCGGGTGAGGTTCGAGTGCCGAACTGCCCGAGGCGGAGGCTTCCGATGCTGTGTGCACACCAACGCTCGCCTTGACCTTTGCCAGCTCGCGTTCCAGGTACAGACCATGAGTCACGATCTGGCCGCGCCCTTCCGGCGATAAGGGGATCATCAGTTTCCTGTCGATCAGAGATCGGAGAATCGGCCTCAATTCATCCATCCCGGCAATCCGTTCCATACGTGATGCCCGGGTACGCAGTTCGCCCACGGTCTGGGCGCCGCGAAGCATCAATTCGGCCATCACGGCCAATTCGGTCTTGTCCGCGCCCAGCCATTCGTACATGCGATGGCGATACTTGATCACGCGACCGCTGCCCTGTATCTCGGTGACGGCGCCCATTTCGCGAAGTTCTTCCAGCGCCTGTTCCACGTCATCCGAACTGACGTTCATCTGAGGCGAGCGGTTGCTTTTCTGATTGCAGCCGTTCGCCAGCGCATTCAAGCTCATTGGATAGGCGTCAGGGGTCGTCTTGGCCTTTTCGATCAAGACGCCGGCAACTCGCCGCTGAAGGGCGCCCAGCGGCCGCCATCCAGGAACCGTGTCGTCGGTCGCAGCAGGGGGGTGGTCTTGCATCGCATGTACTCCCTTGAAAGCAGTTCGTGCATCCTCTCCACGTTGTATGGGAAAACTTGATCCCTGCCAATTGCTGATATGCCGTATTCGGGAGGCGGTGCGGCCGATGGTTACTAAGGGGGGTAGACGCTTGCCGGCCAGAGAGGTCTCTGGCATATTGCGTAGTTTCCGCTAACACAATGTGGGAACTCTCTGGGGGGATCGTCTTAGATGCAAGTTTGGCCTGCCATTGACCTTCGCGGAGGAAACTGCGTTCGCCTCCGGCAGGGCGACTACGAGCGAGAGACGGTGTTCGGCAGAGATCCCGCCGCAATGGCACGCCGATGGGTGGCGGATGGGGCCGAGTGCTTGCACTTGGTCGATTTGGATGGCGCACGCGACGGCCAATCCGTCAACCGCGACGCGGTGGAAGCCATTCTGGCCACAGTGGACGTTCCCTGCGAATTGGGCGGCGGAATACGGGACGAAAAAACGATCGACCGAATGCTTGGTTTGGGGCTCTCCAGGCTGGTGATAGGAACCAAGGCCTTGAAGGACCCAAATTGGCTCCGGGAAATGTGCCGCAAGTTTCCGGAAAAGCTGGCTGTTGGGATCGACGCCAAGGATGGTTTCGTGGCCACCGATGGCTGGCTGGAGGTGAGCGAGATGCCGGCGACGCAGTTGGCCGCGTCGCTCGCCGACGAGCCAATCGCAGCGATCATTTACACGGACATCGCCAAAGATGGCATGATGGCCGGTCCGAATATCGAGGCGATGGCGGAGATGAGCGAAGCAGTAAACGTGCCTGTGGTGGCTTCTGGCGGAGTCACGACCGCGCGTGATGTCGAACGGTTGGCCCAGACGGGCGTCGGCGGCTGTATCATCGGGCGATCGTTGTACGAAAAAACATTGACGTTAGCGGAGGCGTTGGCCGCCGCGGACATATCATGAGTCTTGTCCAGTGCAAGGTAAGAGGAATCTGGAATGGCGAAAGTGAAAGTCGAAGACATCCGCAACGTGGCGCTGTGTGGTCACGGTTCGTCCGGCAAGACGACGTTGGTCGACAGAATGTTGGTGAAGACGGAGAAGCCCAGCGCGACCCCCAGCGTTGATGACGGCACCAGCATTTGCGACTTTGACCCCGAGGAAAAGAATCACAACTACTCGATCGAAGCCAGCGTTGTGCATTTCGAGTTTGGCGGCAAGCATTTCAACGTGATCGACACGCCGGGATATCCGGAGTTCATCGGCCAGACGATTGGCTGCCTGCACGGTGTGGATACGGCAGCGATTGTCGTGAACGCTCAGTCGGGTATCGAGGTCAATACGCGTCGCGCGTTCGACGAAGCCGGTAAAGCCGGCGTGGGGCGGATGATTGTCATCAGCAAGATGGACGGTGAAAACATCGACTTCCCCGCCGTCGTCGAGTCCATTCGCGAGATGTGGGGGGCCAAGTGCGTCCTGCTGAACGTGCCAGTGGGACACGGCGCTGACTTCAAAGGCGTGGTAAGCACGCTGCGGGTACCCGAGGATACATCCGGCGCGTTGATGGATCCAAACGAGATTCACGAGCCGTTGATCGAGTCGATCATAGAGGTCGACGAGGAGGTGATGGAGCGCTACTTTGAAGGTGAGTTGCCGAACGACGAAGAGCTTTCTCGCCTGATTGTCCGCGCGGTGGCCGAGGGTAGCTTGATCCCAATCCTCTGCTGTTCTGGAAAGGCGGACATTGGCTTGACCGAACTGCTTGACGCCGTGGCGATGTGCGGCCTCTCCCCCGGAGACGTAAGCCGAAAGGCGACGAAAGACTCGGAGGAGTTGGTCATCGAGCCAAAGGCAGACGGGCCACTGGTGGCGCACGTGTTCAAGACGCGTATCGATCCGTTTGTGCAAAAACTGAGCTTCATTCGCGTTTTTTCGGGTGTGCTGAAGAAAGACCAAACCGTACCGGCCTCGACCGCTCGCAAAGGAGTTAAGTTGGGGCAACTTCTGCGTGTGCAAGCGAACGAGACTTCGCCCGTCGACGAAGCCGGACCGGGCGACATTGTGGCAATCGCAAAGATGGAAGAATTGCGCACGGGTACGTCGATCGGCGACTATGCTTTGCCGGAAATCAAGTTCCCGACACCTATGGTTGGCTTGGCGGTGTCGCCCAAGAGCCGAGGCGACGAAACAAAACTGTCCGGGGCTCTGAGCAAGATAGGCGATGAAGACCCTACTGTGAGAATCGACCGCGACATGCAAACCAAGGAATTGGTCATGACGGGCATGAGCGAGTTGCATTTGACCATCATTCGAGAACGGCTGGTGCGGCGCGACAAGTTAGAGGTTGAAACCAAAGAGCCGAAGATTCCGTATCGCGAGACGATCCAGGCGCAAGCCGAAGGCAGCTACCGGCACAAGAAGCAGACGGGCGGCCGTGGCCAGTTCGGCGAAGTGCACATCCGCATGTGGCCGTTGCCGCAGGGGACCGATATCGAGGAATTCGCGGTCAAGTCCCGATTTCCACAAATGAAAACGCCTCACTATGAGGAAGCGCATAATTTTCTCTGGGTCGATTCAGTCGTTGGCGGCGTGATTCCCGGCAACTTCATGCCCGCGATCGAAAAAGGCTTCAGAGAGCGTCTTGTCGGTGGCGTGATCGCAGGATACATGGTGGAAAACGTGTGCATCGAGGTTCACTTCGGCAAGCACCATCCCGTGGACAGCTCGGAAACCGCTTTCAAAACCGCAGCCAGGATGGCGTTCAAGCAGGTTTTCGAGAAGGCGAACCCATGCCTCTTGGAGCCGATCGTTAAACTAGACATTACGGTGCCAGAGGCGAACGTTGGCGACGTGTACAGCGACATGTCGGGGCGCGGTGGTCGCGTGTTGGGCAGCGATTCAGCGGGCGGGAACCTGCAAACGGTCCACGCCGAAGTGCCCCTCCGTGAGGTCACCACGTACGCCCGCACGCTGTCCAGCATGACTGGCGGTCAAGGCAGCTACAGCATGGACTTCAGCCGCTACGAAACCGTGCCCGGCAATGTCCAGCAGAACATCATGGCTAAGGCCAAGATGAAGGAGGAAGAGGACTAGGGAATCGGGATGCGAGATGCATGATGCAGAATAACGCGGACTGGCAAGCGTGAAGGCAGGCCATAGCATGTGACTATAGGCTTGCTCCGTTTGCCAGCAGAAGGGATCGCCCCCACCTCTTCAATACCCAAGTTTTGAGATTCGTATCCCGAGCCGCGACACGCGCCTCATGTTCGACCATGCGGCCAATGCGATCGCCCCACCCTCGCCCACGGGGCGAATCCAACCTCTGGTTGCATTGGCCATCGGCGGTAGTGCAGGGATCATTATCGACCGCTACGCAGAGATCAGCGTAGTCACGTGGTTGATCGTCGCCGCGCTTCTGCTCGTGTGTTGGTTTCTTCTTTGGCTTACACGCTCTTTGCGGGTTTCCTCCGTCGTGCTATTGTCGGCCGCTGCAGCGGCGGGCGGAGCGTGGCACAACAGTTACTGGAATCTGTATCCCAGCGATGAACTCGGACGCTCCGCCAAAGAAACGCTGCGGCCGGTCTGCGTCGAGGTCATCGCGTTGAATTCGCCACGTCGCGTGCCGGCCCCACGCGAAGATCCCTTGAGGACGATCCCACTGGGCGACCGAACGCGGCTGACCGTCTGCGTCACGCGAGTGCGAGACGGTCGGCATTGGCGGCCTGCATCGGGGCGCTCCGAATTGTTGGTTGATGGGCACCTGCTGGGCGTTAAGCCTGGGGATCGTGTGCAGGTGTTTGGCCTTTTCAAGAGTCCGTCAGCCGTCGCGAACCCTGGCGAATTCGATTTCGCTTGGTTCCGCCGGGCGAAACGACAGCTTTTCGAACTGCGCACGCGTTTCCCCGACGCAGTTGCAGTGACGTCCGAGGGGCCAGTCCTCACGCCACGACGTGCGTTGGGCGCTGTTCGCGACCGAGCGAATGCCCTACTGCACAGGCATCTTTATGGCTGGAAAAACGAACTGGCGGCTGCCGTCCTGTTGGGCGCCCGCGAGCAGTTGGCCTACGAACAAACAAACAAATTCTTCACCACCGGGACTATTCACCTTCTGGCGATTTCCGGTTTGCATGTAGGTATTCTGGCGGCCGGTTTCTGGTGGGCCACTCGTTTATTCGGTATGCGTAGGCGCACGGCAGTGCTGGCGGTCATGGCCTTCGTAATCGTGTACGCTCTGTTGACCGATTCACGACCGCCTGTGGTTCGGGCGGCTGTGCTGATATCGGCGTTCTGTGTTGCACGCCTGTGGGGACGACACAGCTACACGTCCAACACGCTCGCGGCCGCGGCGTTGCTGTTGTTGGCGGTTAATCCAGTCAATCTGTTTCAGGTGGGGACACAGTTGTCCTTCTTGGCGGTGGCAGCGATCTCGTTCTTCGCACCGCTTCTTCTGAGGCCACGGACCGAGGATCCACTGGACCGACTGATTGCCCAGACGCGGCCTTGGCCAGTTCGTCTTTGGCATCGCTTCATGCGGTACGGCGGCAGCATTTGCGTCATCAGTTGGGTGATTTGGCTGGTGGCCTTGCCCCTGACGATGTACCACTTCCACTTGGTCTCGCCGATCGCCCTGCTGCTCAATCCGTTTGCTTGGCTCCCCGTTGCTATCGCACTATTCACCGGATTCGGGGTCTTGATCTTCGGATGGATCCTACCACCGCTAGGCGACCTGTTTGGTTGGATATGCAACGCAAGCCTGGCGACGTTGGAGTGCGTGGTGAATCGAGCGCATGAGACACCTGGAAGTCATTTCTGGGTTCCGGGTCCAGCGGGCTGGTGGGTCGTTGGATTCTACGGTGGTCTGGCCGCGTATGCTGCTTTTCCCAGGCTCCGGCCTCCGCGTCGTTGGTGCATTGCGGCGCTGGCCGCATGGATCGCCGTCGGCGCGTGTTCGCGATTGGTCAAAGAGCGGTGGTGTTCGTCGGACGATTCACCTCAGCTTGCCTGCACGTTTCTTTCGGTTGGCCACGGCTCTTGCACGGTTCTGGAATTGCCCGATCACCAGACAGTGTTGTGCGATGCGGGGTGCATGGGATCGCCCATTGCCGGAGTCCGTTCGATATCTGCATTTCTCTGGTCACGAGGCATCACACACTTGGACGCGGTCGTGTTGAGTCACGCCGACGCGGATCACTACAACGCCCTACCTGAAGTGGCGCGGCGTTTCTCCATCGGAGTCGTGTACGTATCGCCGGTCATGTTTGAGGAAGAGAGCGAGGCTCTAAGGAAACTACAGCACACACTGAAGAAGGCGGGCGTTCCAATTCGCAAAATCCAAGCGGGCGAACGGCTACGCGTTCCACAACCAACACGTATCGAAGTGCTCCATCCTTCCCATCGCGGCATCATTGGCAGCGACAACGCGAACAGCATCGTGCTGAGAATTGACCACGGAGAAAAGAGGATCCTGCTGCCCGGCGACCTCGAATCGCCCGGTCTAGACGACGTCCTCTCGGAGGAGCCCGTGGGATTTGACGTCGTCTTGACGCCCCACCATGGCAGCGTCAACAACAACCCACGCGGCGTGGGCGCATGGGCAAAGCCGAAGTGGGCGATCACTAGTGGTGGTCTCGGGGACTGGGATGCGGCTACATCAAAGGCCTACTCGGACGTTGGGGCACGAGTGCTTCACACGGCCACAGAAGGTGCAGTGCGCGTCGTGATTCGAGATGACGAGATCGTCGTGCGAACTTGGCGCAAACAGCCCTGGCGCGATTGAGAACGGCGTTAACTGACCGCCTCCTCGGGCATGATCCTCTTCAGATTCTCAAGCAATTGTGCCCGTGCGCGATGCAGCCGGCTGCGTACGGTTCCCACGGAGATATCCAGGATCTGCGCGATCTCTTCGTAGGCGAAATCCTCCATGTGCCGCAGCACAATAATCGAACGATGCTCTTCGGTCAGCATCTGCATCGCTTGCTCGAGTTTCTCTTGACGCTCCGCCCGCTCAAGCGGCTGGCTGGGATCCTCTATCGGATCACGTGGTTCCTCGCCGCTGGCATCTCGGCTCTGCTCGACCGACACTTCCACTCGCCGTCGACGGCGGCGACTGATCGAGACGTTGAAGGCAATGCGATACAGCCACGTGTAGAACCGACTGTTGCGTTTGAACGTCTTCAGCTTGACATAAGCCTGGACGAAAGCGTCTTGCACGACATCTTCGGCTTCGGATCGACAGCCGACGATGTGCACCACAGCACTGTACAAACGGTCCTGATGCAGGCGCACGAGCTCGCCGAAGGCAGAGGATTCGCCCTGCAATGCTTGATCGATCAACTGCGTTTCGTCGCTCAACACTCGCCCCTAAGCAACCAAGATGCCAATCCCGCTGTTTTTTATCTTGGTGTGGCGGAGGCGAATTGTCAAACGGGAGCAGATGGCCCCTGGGTGTGCGGGGGTAATATGCGTCTAACTCAGAGGATGATGCGGATTAAAGCGAATTCGGGACAACCGTAGCGGGTTTCTCGCCGTTTGGGCTACGATTCACGGCGCCAGAGACGCCACACGTCCGTGCGACACGCACTAGCGGGCTTCGACCGTTTCGGGGTAGACGATCAATTCCACTCGGCGATTTCGCACTCGGCCAGCCTGCGTATCGTTAGGCGTGATTGGTCGGTTGGAGCCTTGTCCAACAACGAAGAACTGGTTGGTGGGCAGTCGATTTCGGCGAGTGAATTGATCGAAGACGGTGATGGCTTGCGCTGCGGCGAGCTGATGATTGCTCACGCCGCCTGTAACGGGGGCGCTGTCAGTGTGTCCCTCAATACCGACAATTTGCCGTGGATAGTTACGAGCGATCTCGCTGGCCACCTGATCCAGCATGGGAAATGCGCTTCCAACCAATTGGCCCGTACCGGGGGCAAATAGCTGATCCGTCGGCAATTCGATTCGGACCGTGTCACCATCCTGGCGGACGTTCAAGCCCGGAATTTCCGTCGCCCGCAACGATGCCCGCGAGCTGCTGTTGGCGGTGATTATGGCACCACCCCGACGCGTGGCGGACGCTTCCAGCGTTTTGTACTTGTTTTCTACATCCTCTTTCGCCAATTGCGTCTCTTTCAGACGATTGGCCGTTTCGCCCAGTTGCTTCTGCAGGAGGGTCACTTGCTCACGGAGAAGTTGCACCTGTTGTCGCGATTGGGCTATGTGGGCGTGAAGATCACGGTTGTTTTCGTCCAAAGCGGTAGCCCGACGCGTCAGGTCGTACGCCTGGGAATCCTGCGGATTGACTCCCTGTTGTTGCCAAGCAGCCATCTGCTGCGGCGTCATATACGGATTCTGATTGCATCCCGTGGTGGCCACAGTCGCCAGGACCAGCAACCATGCACCGCATACCGGCCATCGCATGGGGGCCATCTCCTATTCCAGGTCGAAGGGAAGTTGAGGATGTAAGCGGCGGGATACTATCAACCAGTTGGGCACCGAGCAATATCAGATGGACTACTGCTAGCACGGCGCAAACAGAAAAGCTGCTTGACTTTGTGGTTTCGAATATGTCATGCTGAAGGCACGTGATTTCGACTCGCTAGGGGCTCTGGGTCGAAAGAGGAGTATCGACATGTGGAAACGCCTATTGAAAGACGAGTGTAACTCTCGCACCACCTCGCATTTGACCGCAACACTGGTGGTTGCGGCCTCGCTCGTGGGTATGTCATTCGTTCCGTCGCCAATTGTCGCCCAAATTGGCGGTAACGTCGAAGGTCAAATCAATGCTCATCTGAATGCCGGTGAATTCGGGCCAGCGCTCGCGTTGGCGAACAATTTGGCTAATCCTGCACAGCGGGACATGGCTCTGGCAGCCGTGGCACGAGCACAGGCGGCTGGTGGTGCCCAAAACGCTGCGTTGGGGACGGCCGGCTCGATGTCGGACGACCGGCTACGAACGGCCGCGTTGGATGGAATCGGTGCCCAACCGGTTGGCGCCTGGATGGGGCGCGGCGGCGGCTCTCAAGCCGATTTCGACACGCTCATCGATTTGATCACTTCAACGATCGCGCCACAGAGTTGGGATACGGTTGGGGGGCCAGGAGCGATCGACTCGTTTCCGGGCGGCGTTTACGTCGATGCCAGCGGGTTGATGAAGCAAATCTCGCTGGTCGACGGCGGTCGAAACCTCGCTCAAGTTCGCCAGATGGCACTTCAATCGTGCGGCAATCAAGACGTCCGCACGAAGTCCCAGTTACGAAAAGTGTCTCTGACACGTCTTGAGAAGCAGATACAGGCTCTCTGGGCGACGGGCCAGCCGCCGACCGAGACGATGAAGGTGCTGGCCGGGCTGCAAAAGGTGAAATATGTCCTGGTCTACCCCGATACTCGCGACATTGTGATTGCTGGGCCGGCTGGGGATTGGGCATTGGATGCCGAGGGCCGAAAGGTCAACGTCGATACGAACCGTCCCGTCCTGCACCTGGATGATCTGATCGAAGTATTGCGTAACGCGATCAACAGGGGGGGGCAATTCACTTGTTCGATCACTCCACGACAACAGAATCTTGCGGCCGCTCAGGCGTTCTTGAACGAGTCGGCCAAAACGCCGTTGCCCGAAGGGCAGCGCGCACGTGAGTCCTGGCTTAAGAAGATTCGGGACCACGTTGGAAAACAGAAGATCGAAGTGCAAGGAATCGACCCTCGCACGCGGGCAGCGCGCGTTATCGTCGAAGCCGATTACCGGATGAAACTGGTTGGCATGGGGCTGGAAGAAGGTGTGTTTGGTGTGACCAGCTACCTGGATTCGATCGTTGTGCCGGCCGGGGCTGCACCTCCCCCAATGAGCGTTCTGCGATGGTGGTTCACGATGGACTACAACGCAATTCGTGCCACGCCGACACGAGATGCCTTTGAGATACGGGGGCAGGGTGTCAAAGTTCTCAGTGAGAACGAGATGCTAACCGCACGCGGTGCGCGAATCCATACGGGCAAGTCCGACGAACTGAACGAGCAGTTTGCGCACAGCTTCACCAAACACTTCGAGGCATTGGCCGCCAAGTACCCAATCTACGCCGAACTCCAGAATGTATTCGACTTGGCACTGGTTTCTGCGGTCATCGTGGCCGAGGATCTGCCGGGGCAGGTCGGCTGGCACTTGACGCATTTCGGAGACCCGCAGAGATATCAGGTTGAACTGGCTCCGGCGCCATCGGACGTGGAAACGGTCATCAACCATCGAGTGATACGCAAAAAGCACATCCTTGCCGGCGTCAGCGGAGGTGTTTCGGTCGACCCAAGCAAGTACGTCCAACGACCTGCAATTCAAGTTGACGATTATGGCGTACTTCGGTCGGCGCACGAAGGATCCGTTCCCAAGGATCTCCCGCATGATGCTTGGTGGTGGGATTGAGATTCGGAACTAAGTAATCAACTTTGCTGGATGTGTGTTTGACAGAAGCCCGATTTCCTCAAGGGAATCGGGCTTTTTTCGTTAATTCTCGTCGTTTCGCGTACGCCTTTACCAGGGGCGGTTTTTCTGCCACCATGTACGGACGTAACATGCGGGGAATGCACAAGGAGGGATTGTTGGATGGCGCAACGAGGCAAGTATCAGCAACGAGTTATCAAGCAGTACTATCAGAATCGCGAGGCCATCGCGTTGCAGCGAGTGCAGGAACTTGTAACAGAACTTTATCTGACGGACGGCAAAGCACGCGACAAACACTGGAAGAGCCTGACCTCCCATCTGGACGCGCTGGGTGTGAAGAAAAAGCAGATCGAACACTTGGTTGCACAGGATAATCCCGAACTGGTCGCGAACCTAGTGAAGAAACTAATGGAAAAGGTCTGACGAGATGCGCAGCACTTGGAGCTTCTACACAGCCGGACAATTGACCTTCGGGCCCGGCGCCGTGAATCAACTAGGGGACTTGCTCCGAAGTAGGAGTATCGAGCGGCTGCTCATCATAACGGACAAGAATCTGGTCGAGGCGGGCATCGAAGAGAAGGTTCGCAAACCAATCCAGGAGGCAGGTGTCACCGTCGAGACCTTTGCCGACGGCGAGGCGGAGCCTTCGATCGCCGTAGCGTTGCGTTCGATCGAGTGTGCTCGCACGTTCGCCCCACAGGCTATTCTGGGCCTCGGTGGCGGCAGTAACATGGATCTGTCGAAGATAACGGCCCTAGTCCAGACTCACGGCGGCGAGCCGAGCGACTATTTCGGTTTTGACAACGTGCCCGGCCCAGTCTTGCCTCTGGTTTGCGTTCCTACAACCTCCGGCACGGGAGCCGAAGTCTCGCATGCGGCCGTATTGACCGACACGGAAGACGAGTTGAAGGTCAGCACGTTGAGCAACTACCTGCGACCGGCTGTGGCGTGCGTTGATCCCGAATTGACGTACGAATGTCCTCGGCAGGTTGCTGCGGATGCTGGTATCGACGCACTAACGCACGCGATCGAAGCATATACGGCCGTCGACTATCAATCACTGGAGTTGCCTCCTGGCGAGAAGAGTGCCTACGAAGGGCGATTTCCCCTTGGCGAGTGCCTAGCCGAGAAGGCGATCGAACTGATCGGTCAAAACCTGGTTGTAGCCGTGGAAGACGGCGAGAATCGCGAGGCCCGTAACAATATGGCATTGGCAGCAACATTGGCCGGCATCGCCTTCTCGAACTGCGGCGTGGCCTTGGTACATGCGCTGGAGTATCCCATTGGTGGCGCGTTGCACTGCTCGCACGGAGCCGGCAACGGAATGCTGCTGCCCTTCGTCATGCGGTTCAACCTGCCGGAACGCAAGCCCACCTTTGCCCGAATCGCGGCGTTGCTGGGCGAGGATACGGATGGTCTGGATGACGATGCTGCGGCCGAGTTGGCGATCACTGCGGTAGAGCGAATCAAGCGCGAGATCGGCATTCCCCAACGAATTCGCGACATTGGCGGGGCACCGATTCAACTGCCCCTGTTTGCCGAAAAATCCTATGCGATCGCACGTCTTCGCTGGGTCAACCCCCGGGCTACGACGCACAAGGATATTTTGAGCATCCTTACATCGGCTTTCTAGCGTCGCCTTTATTGGCATGGACCAAAGGAGTGGTTTTTCCGCCTGATATCACTGCAAGTGTCGTTCGGTTGATTCTTGGCAGATTTCATACCTACCCAAGATCAGCTCGATTGTGGCATATTGGCTACCAATAGAGCTGTCGGGGAGTAGACCGTTGTTCATTTCGTGATAGCCTTTTTGGGTTGCGAGCAAGAGAGGTCGATCCAAAAACCACCCCGCGAAGGAACTTCTTGAGTTGGCCTGGCGTCGCATACTTTGGAACGGAGTGGAGTGGTTTAATTGCCATGAAACAGGTGGCTTTCATTGTACGGTTCGGTCGACCAAAGTTGATGATGTGGTCGGTCGGAGGTGTTGACATTATGCTGGAGACCGCGCGTGCGGTCTCCTGAACGACCAACTTCGATCTGCGGTCGGAAGTTAATGTGATGAGCGGGCGGGATACATACAGTACGGAATTGCTTAGCGCCTACTTGGACGGCGAATTATCGTCCGAGGAGCGACAGGAAGTCGAGCGCAAGTTGGCCGACAGCGACGAGCTTTGCCAGTTGCTCAGCCAACTCCGCCAATTGAGCGACGACCTTCAGAAGCTGCCCAAGTACCATCTGGGCGAGCCAGTCTACGATCGCATCCTTAGCGAAATCGAACAGTTATCGCAGGCACCGCCGTCGGACGAACGAGAGTCCGAGTTCGCCGACGAGTTGATCAGCGCATATCTCGATGAAGAATTGCCCGACGCGGATCGGCAGTGTGTGGAGCAAAGGCTGGAGTCGAGCTCCGAATGTCGTCAAATGTTGGGCGAACTGCGTAAGCTGCAGGAAACTCTGCAGTCTCTGCCAACGTATGAGCTGGACGACGGATTTGCAGACCGGGTAGTGCGCCGCGCTGAACGTGAGACTCTTCTTGGGACACCCGATGACGATGCACAAGTCACGACAGCGCCGGAACCGGCAACTGTAGCCAAACGCTCACGTTGGCGGGTCTATGCATGGGCAGCGGTCACCGTAGCTGCCCTTGTCGCGCTTGTGTTCAGCATTCCCAGAGGCGGCAATGACAGCGGCATGCACTTGGCCGGCCCGGGCCGAGAGACAGAAACGCCCGATGTTGATCCCAATGAGGTGCCGGACGTGATTCCGAAGGAAGCGCCGGAGACGCTCGTCAAGGATGATTTGGATGTCGGTCCTGATGGACACAAGGTCACTCCAAAGACCCCAATCGACATCAAGAAGGATTCACAGTGGCAGCTTGTCAGGTCGATTCAGCAGAACTCCAGCCACCGACTGATTTTGGCCTTTGAATTGTCAATAACGCCGGAAGGTGTGGACAATGCAGCTTTCGCCAACCTCTTAAGGCGACATCATATTCGTTTCCGTCAGGCCACGCCAGTCACAGACGAGCAGCAAGAGTCGCTTCTGAAGCATCGATTCTTGAAGGGAGTTCAGGTTGCGCCTGCCAAGGCGGATGACATGGATGAGGTCCAATTGTACTTGCTTGCCTGTGAGGGGCATGACGTCGAGGCTATGTGGTATGACCTGATAGGCCGCCCCGTGGGCGTTGGTTCGTTCTTCATCAACTTCACGACCGCGGAGGCGGAGGACAGGGTACTGCACCGTATTTGCGAGGCTTCCGGCGTGTCGGACGAAGCGGGGCGCGCATCGAAGCTCTTGGCCAATTTTGCCATCCTCAGTCGAAGCGCCCGCAATCTGGGCGTATTCGGGAAGATTGGATGGATCGAACCATCGCTATTGGATGGCTCGATGGCAACCCCGCCTGAGGCGCCAGGCGACGATATGCCGGAGCAATTCGATCAGAACACTGTGGGGTTTGATCCGTCAGCCGAAGCTGCCTTAGCCGGCGATTTTGCCTGTGAGTTACTGTTCGTAGTGAGAAATCTCGAGCCACTGGACGGCGAAGATGACGTCGAAGGCGAATTAGACGACGAAACCGAGCAGGGCGAGTAGCAACATCTCGCCTCCGAAGCTCACTCTACCGTTACCACTTCCAACTCCAGTCGTCCGATCGCCTGAATCACAGGCAGTAGTTCGCCCAGAGCATTCGCTCCGTGCATGCTCGAGTGCGAGAATTTGATGTGGGCCGCGCCGATCCCCCTCTGCCCCAGCGTGGCGTCGATCGGGATCCAGCGGTCTTTGATCCAGGCCTCGGTCCACATGTGATAGGCGAACGCTTCATCGGGTGCGTAGTAAACGAGGCCGATCGCTACACGTGCAGGGATCTTACGCGCCCGGCAGAGCGCCGCCAGAAGCATCGCATGTTCCGTACAGTCGCCTTCGAGCGATTTTGCCACCTCGGCAGCGGTCGCCATAGCGGTCGTGTAATTCTTCAGGTGGATCTTCGCCTTCACATGGCGTTCTAGAGCCTGGACGATGTCCCACGGATTCGTCTCGTCAGCGGCCACGGCGCTAGCCATTGCCACCACAAGGGCGTCGTCACTCTGAATCATCGCGCTAGAGGCCGAGTCTTCATCCTTGGGCTGATCTTCCTTGGCGGTGGTAATCTCTTTCGGTTCGTCCGGCCGAATCGCACGAACGGTCACCTCGGCCGTGCGCTCGTCAATGGGCTCGACGATCTGCGAGACACCGGTAGCAAACAAAGACTCGATCTCGCCGTCTTTCAAACGAGCCTTGTAGACGATTCGTCGAGTGCGGTGAGGTGACTGCAGCGGGCGATCGACGTTGACCACGATGTCGCTGCCCAAGTCCAGTCCCGTTGCATCGTCTCCACCAAGTGCCACTTCCTTCGTCGTACGATGGAACTCCAAGCCAAGCTGCTGGTCGCGCATTTTCCAGACTTTACCGTCCTCGTCCGCCCATAACGTTGTTTTCAGGCGAGCCGCCCCCAAATCATGCTCGACGTCAATGCGCAACAACTGCCGCGAACCTGACAAAGTCGCAACCGCCTCATAACCGGCAGCCTCCATACGGATTTCACCCACTTGGTTCAGAATGGGCAGTAGGGCTTTCAGGCTTCGTGTTTCGCGTGGTTTCATTGGTTTCCTGCGAAGCAACCGCTGATCGGCAAAGAAGCCACCCCAATCGGGATCCCAAGGAATCGCCTGCTTTTCCTTCTTTCCGGCCGTGGTTGTTTGAAGCGCCAATTCGCCATCTGTGTAACGGCCTTCGGTCACAATTGCCGTGGGGCCGGTCTTCATTTCCGTGCGGAACTCGATGATGCGACCGTCGCTTGTCTCCAGGCTGTTCAGCTTGGTTTGTACAACGGTTGTGTCGCGGAAACGTTTCATCGTGAGTCGGTCTTCGTACGAATAACGCGTCCGCTGCTCGTTTCCGTCGTCGATCGGTTCCACACGTGTGTACGTGTACCCGACCTTCGAGTCTCCCGACTGACAGACCATCCAGATTTCTTCGGCCTCATCGGCGTTTGACGTCTGCGTTTCGGGCTGGTCGGCCGGCGCCGCCAGTGCCGTCACATCCACCTCGACCGGAGGCTGCACGGGCGAACAGGCCAAACCGAACAATCCGACAGAGGCGACCAACCACAGCCATATCGCATTTCTATTCATCTGTATGAAGCCTCATGAAGTCAGAAAGATAACCTTCGCAGCAACCGTCATTGCCGTGCAATATAGCAAAGCTCCAGCAAGGCGTACGAGGCGACTGGGCCCCAGGATGCAAAGTTTCCCCGATCTGAAGGTTCCGCAGAGCGGGCCGTGTTTTTGCTGGATCCGCGTGCCATTCCTCCGGCGGCAGCACACCCGAGTGCTAGACTTCGTTAACGTCACTGGAGGTCCGGAGCGGCGGAGTCTGTCTGATGTGATGATTTTGCGGATTCTACAGACAACGGCGCCGTTGGATTGTCAGTACAGAAAATAACACCAAAACGTCCGAGGCACGCGGAAAGCATAACCTAGATTTGCAGTGAGGAATTATGGAATTCAACGATGCAAGCAACCGCCACGAGCGAGAGGCTTTAGAAGAAAGCCAGAGGATGAAGATGGGCTTCCTCAAACGTTTTTTTATGAACGTCCTGCACGAAGACACGGCAGGGATCGAGCACAACAGCAGCTTCGAGCAGCTCTCGGAAGATGAGTTAGAGGCTCATCTCGGCGTCGCCCGATATGCCGATTTCTTGCTGTCCGAGGCCATCCGGCCTTCCTACGATCTCCAGGTCACGCCTCGGCAAGGCTACCGTCACGACCAGTATCATGACGAATCCAATGGAAACACCGTTCCAGTATTGATGGCTTCGGCTTCGTGTGAGGGACTGTTCGATCTATTTATGGATTCGTTGGAACCGCTGGGTGGCGAGGTGGATGTGGTACTGGAGAGCAGCCACGACCAATCGCGCGGCCAGCATCAAGATCTGTACCGTGAACACATCGACATGCCGGTGCTGACCAGCATACTGTGGGATTACGAAGACTTGCTACTGAACGACGGCTGCACGGGTATCGCCGTCATCAACCCCGGGGCCCCGCAAGAAGTCCAGTTCGACGAACACAAGCTGTTGATTATCTATGGCAAGCCGCTTGAGACCTTTGAAGATATCTTGCGAGGCAGTGACGTGCCGTGCCAGGACGATATCAAGTTCATCACCGAGGCCGAGCACGTGCATTCTTCGAAAGATGACTACGCTCGACAGTTTGAAGAATTGAAAATGCGGCTGGGCATGGATAGCATGTTCGACTAGCCGTCTCTCCCGCAAGACCGCACACCTAAGACCCGCAGCGTGAAACGAGATAGCCGAGCGTACTTCGCTCGGCTTTCTTCTTGGCCGCCCTCTGGCGGCGTGGCATCCTTCACGCCCCCAGCCGTCTGCGAACGAAGCGTTGTGACGATGGCCAGACAGAGCCGGTAGGCAACCAGCCCCGCGACGGCGCCCACCATATCGGCCACCCAATCCCAGATGTCAGCCCTGCGACCGCGTATGGGAATCTGTGCCAGTTCGTCCACAGCCCCGTAGCAAGCGGCGATCATCAGCAGATACGCGTATGTTGCCAACGACGAACCAAGTCGGGCCACAACGGGCCAGGCCAGGAGGAAAGTAAGGCCTGCGTAGGCTGCAAAATGGAGCAGTTTGTCCCATGCTCTTGGGTGGGCTATCATTCCCGATGGCATATGGGTGCTGACGAACATCGCAAGCCAATACACCACCAGCACGGAGATGGTAGCAATCCTGGCACTGGATGGAATTCGATGGTTCATTGAAAGGAAACCGACGTGTGAATGCCGCTCCGCCTGCCGCGGGCGTACTTGCCGCGTGCTGAGTATTGCGTCTATAGTCTCCGCCTGTGCAGGGCCTTGTCGATGGGCAAAACCGTGGTGAGACAGGATTCCGCCCTGCGAGCGGGCATGTGATACTCGAATTTCTTATATCGGCAAATAGCGATTGTCGCGATCCGTCGAATGTCGCTAGTCGCGCACGTCAGGGGAATAGATGCACGATCACTACATGCGACAAGCGCTCCTGGAAGCCGAACGCGCTTTGATGGAGGATGAGGTCCCCGTAGGCGCCGTAATCGTTCGCGGCGAGCGAATTATCGCTTCCGCGCACAATCAACGGGAGCAGCTTCGCGACCCCACGGCCCATGCGGAAATCATCGCTATCACCCAAGCTGCGGAGTCTGTCGGTGGGTGGCGGTTAGAAAACTGCACCCTGTATGTCACATTGGAGCCCTGCATCATGTGCGCTGGGGCGATCATTCAGGCCAGGATTCCCGTGGTCGTATATGGGGCGACCGATTCCAAGGCCGGTGCCGTAGACTCGCTGTATCACTTGTTGGCCGACGCAAGACTGAACCATCGAGCTCAGGTGATAAGCCACGTGCTTGCCGAACCATGTGGTGAGATCTTGAGCCGTTTCTTTGAGGCCAAACGCCGGTTGGGCAAGAAGTAGACGGGCGGAATCGCGCCTTGATCATCTAGCAGACCCAGCTCCTTTGAAGAATATGGGCTTCTTTGCTCTATTAACGGTGGATCCGCAACTCGCGCGCGGTCGATGTGGACCGAAGTGGACGAGAGTGGCAATGAACGTCTTCAGAAGGCAACAGTCCGCCACCAGGATTGGCACTGACACGCCTTCGTTCTGCAGCGTGGACCGTCTCCCGGCCTCCGCCGAAATTCGCTAAGATGGGGCACTGACGGCACTTGGGAATGATGTCCCGCTTCCGTAGAATATCACGACGATAAGCGCCAGACTCAACTAGCACACGTAGCCTGGATCGATAATCCCTGATAAGACATGATCTTTCTCTGAACGGATTCTCTGTGGACAAACCAAAGGAGCGGCGTTATGCGCGTGATCGGTAGGTTGTTTGTGGTCATCATTTTATTCTCCAGCCCGCTTTTCCTATGGCCGAATTGCGCGACGGCTCAGACGGGAGAGGCGCGGGCAAAGGCGGCTGTTGACGAACTGCACAGATGGCTTGGAGACGGCGAAGACGGGCTGGCTTGGCGCCGTTTTTTGAAATCTGAACAGCTCACACAGCAATTGGCCAAAGGTGCCGAGGCAGATAGAAAGGCAATCAGAGAGGTTCTGGATGTTTACTCCAGCGATACAGCCGGTTTGACGAAAGAGCGATTCGTCGCGGTACGCAAGGCGTTGGGAGCTTGGCTGAACGAGCTTCCGCTGATGCGACTCGCGGAACTACCGCAGGCGGCACGCGACGCCAAAGCCGAATTCCGCCCCATCACTGATGAGGACTTGGTCCGAGCTAAGAAGAACCTGGTCGACGCCATGACCAAGTTGGACCTATATCTTGCCAAGGGTGGCAAGAAGAATGCTGCCACGTGGAAGGAATACCTCCGATGGGGAGAGGTTGATGAGCAGCTCAAGGCGGAGGCTGGTCCCGATCGCAAAGTACTCCAATCGGTTGCTACGCAGTACTACGAGGATACCTCAGGCTTGGAGCAACCCCAGTTCGTGGCGGTTCGCCTCGCGCTCCGAAACTACGCCGACGCCATACTGTTTTCGTCCAATCCGAAAGCCCAGGAATACTACGAGCAGCACCTAGACGAACTGGCGCGGCGTTTGGAGTCCTACGCCAAAGAGCCGACCGCCGAGGATTCCAGCATCATTGGGAAGACAGCAGGCTGGATGGAGCGGTTTGGTCAGGCTGAAGACCTGGTAGCTGCCATCCGACAGCACCATTCGCACCCGAACCTTGTCGTGCAAGTCGCTGAATCCATGATGAAAACGGGGTTCGATACCAAGATCGACAAAGAGATGGGCGTGCGCGAATACATCATGGGTACGTCGATTCGTGGCAATGCTCATATGAAAGGCCAGGCGACATTGGACTTGGTTCCAAATGCCGAAGGAGCAACTCTTGATATTGTTCTTTCCGGGACGACGACCTCCGACAATGTTGGCTACAACGGCCCCGTGACGATCTACAGCAGTGGAGTCACCAACGTCAATGCTAGAAAACGCGTAGTGGTTGACGCGACCGGCATCACGGTCTGCCCGGCACAGGCCACCTGTCGCACCAGAACCAGGGTAACCAGTATCGCAGGTTCAGCAATTGCCCAAAACGTCGCTTGGGGCCGCGTCAGGCAGAACAAGAGCCGCGCTGAAGCCATTGCCTCGCAGCGTGCAGCGCGGCGTGCAGAAGACGAGATGGACGACGAAGTCGGTCAAATACTTGGCAAAGGAGCCGAGATGTTTTCCGACAAATTCCGTAACCCGTTGCTGCGTCGAGACGCCTTTCCCCAGATCCTGCAGTTCAGCACCACGGACGATTACATGCATGTCGTCGGACTGCGGGCAGGGGCCGATCAGCTAGCGGCACCCAGCGAGCCCCCGGAATTGGCTGCGAATCACGACTTGGCGGTACGCCTGCACGAGTCGTTTGCTGCCAATCTATCCCAGGCTGCACTGGGCGGCGTCACCTTGACTGATGAAAAACTGGTCGAATTGGTCGAACAGATGACGGGCAGCGTCCCCGAGGAAATGGTCATCACGGAAGAGGACGATCCGTGGTCGATCACGTTCGATACGGAACGCCCCATCGACACGACCTTCGACGATCAGAACATCACCATCGCAATTCGCGGCAAGAAGTTCACTCGCGGCTCGCAGGAGTTGAAGAATCGGTTAAAGATCTCGGCAACGTACAAGTTCGAGCGGACTGCCGAAGGTAGCAAACTCACTCGTCTGGGCGACGTGCAAATCGAGTTTACCACAAAGCGGCTTAGCGCGTCCCAAGTTGCCATGAAGACCTTCATGAAGAAGCGATTCGAGGATATGTTCAAGGCCGAGATCGTCTCGGAAGGCATTGAACTCCCGGGTCAGTTCCAGCAAGCCGGCAAGCTGGCTTTGCAGCAGTTGCACTGCGACAACGGCTGGATCGTGTTAGGATGGCAGCAGCCACCACTTGGGACCCGGACGGCGAAGAAGGATTGACGAAGATCCGCTGAAATGCGAATCTGATTGATACTTGGACAACAGAAGCCCGGCTCGCCTTGGTAGAGCCGGGCTTTTTTCTCATTTGCGGCGAATTTGCCGGGTATTTCCCCGGCCGGAAGGGGAATGACATGAACCGTTGGGTCGAAATCACCTTCGACTGCTTACCCCTCCGAAGCGTCGTCCGTTTTGACGTTCCCATCGACGCCTCGCCCAAGTATCGAGAATTCTGCGATCGCGTCTCGGCCGCGATTCAGAAACACGGTTCATACAACACCTACTACTTGTACAACGGCAAGTGCGCATACCATCTGACCAACCGGGATGATGTGGGGATGATCCAGTTCCAGTTCGAAGGGCCTGTGATGACCGACCAGGAGGATCTCCGCACCGTTCGGTGCGACCTGGACGTGAAGCTAGCACTGGAGAGTTGCGATTGGCTTACCGAGCCTGTCGTGCAGTGGCTACGCGAGGCCGTCGTACAGTCTGTCTCCGTCGAATTCGATCGCTACATCGAAGCTGGCGATTTGGAGCAAGCCAAGCAACGGATCGAGAAGCTGCAGGCTGCTAGCGACGAAGCCGACGGTTTCGTTGGCATGTACCTCTGAGCGCCATTCACCCGCTTGGAAAACTTTGACGATTACGCAGAAAGCTCAAAGTCTGCGGATCAGGCGGCCGATATCAACTCTACCGATTGCCCCGCTCAGGCAGTTCGCGCTCGGTGCGAGTTCGTTTTTGGCGGATGCAAACGGTCCGGGGGGGCTATTTGAAATCAGTTTTGGTGTCGTGCGTGACGCATGCGCCAGAAATCCATAGCCCTTCGGCCCGTTAGCGTCGACGGACTTCACCACGCAACTTGCTAGGGATGATCAATCGATGAGCCGGCAATCCAGCACCCACTTGGCATTTCTGCTGATCGCTCTGACCGTTTTCACAGGCTGCCATCCGACGCAACCTTTCTACTTCCACGAAGACGGTGATCTGTCCCACTACCTCGACCACGCTACCGATCTGGAATACCCAGACGTAGACACAGCGTCTCTACCGGACGCAACGGAATCCAAGGATCCGCTGACGATCACGAACAGTGAATTCGACGAATTATGGGACTTGACGCTAGAAGAGTGTATCGTAATCGCGTTGCAGAACAGCAAGGTCATTCGCAACTTGGGCGGCGTTACGCCGTTCGGTTTCGCCGACGGGTTGTTGGGACGTTCCGGGAATACCACCGTATATGATCCAGCAATTACCGAGACTGGTCCAAGTTCAATCGCCAGCAACGCAGCGCTTCAAGGGCCCGGTACCCTCAACACGCGCGTCACCGCAGCCCAGGCCGGCGGTGTCGAGGCGGCGTTGGCCGACTTCGATGCGTTACTGCGAATCCAGGGTAGTCCCGCAACGAGCTTGTTCAGCCATACCAACCGAGCCCAGAACCGCCCCGCCGGCCAGAACCTATTTCCGGCTATTAACGATGTAGAGGCAGGGGGGTTGAGATCAGAGATCATTAAGAAGACGGCCGCTGGATCGAGGTTCTCCGTCGCCAACAACACGTCCTATGATCGTTGGAACGGCCTCCCAGACCCGACTACGGGGATTGGCCCGTTCCGTAGGGTCAACAGCGCTTGGACAACCGAATTCGAACTGAAATGGGATCAGCCGCTGCTTCGCGGTCGTGGAACAATGGTCAACCGCATTCCTGTGATCCTAGCGAGGATCAACACGGATATCTCCCTCGCTGGATTCGAATCCCAGGTCCGTAACCTTGTCCTTGACATCGAAAACACCTATTGGGACCTTCACAACACGTATCGCGCGCTGCAGACGGCAAAGATCGGTCGCGACAGCGCCCAGGCAACGTGGCGAAAGGTCTACGAAATGAAGCAGCGGGGGCACCGTGAGGGGTCGGCCCAGGCCGAGTCCCAGGCACGCGAGCAGTACTTCTTCTTCCGTGCCGCGGTGGAAACCTCGTTGCGTCAATTGTACGAAACGGAGACCAAACTTCGATTCCTGATGGGGCTAGCGGCCACCGACGGTCGTTTGATCCGGCCAATCGACGAGCCAGTTATGGCTAGAGTCAACTTCGACTGGCGAGCGATTCGTGGCGAAGCTCTTGTACGTAGCCCCGAACTCCGTCAGCAGAAATGGAGCATCAAACAGCGTGAACTGGAATTGATTAGTGCCAAGAATCAACTGTTGCCTCAGTTGGACGTGGGTGCTCTGTACCGATGGGTGGGCGTCGGCGATGAACTGATCACGTCGGATCGTAGAGGTATCGACTTCGCGGCGCCAGGCCTGCCCGGGGTCGCCGGGGTTGGGGCCACCGCCTTCGAGGAGCTGACGCGAGGCAACTACCAGGAAGCGTCCATATTCTTCGATTTCCGGTTGCCGATTGGCTACCGACGCGAATTGGCCGGTGTCCGCAATGCCCAACTCCAGTTGGCCCGGGCTAAGGCCCAACTAGAGGACCAGGAATTGAATTCGGTCCACCTGCTCACAACGGCTATTCGGAACCTGGATGCGAGCTACGTCTTGGCTCAGACGCACTTCAATCGATGGTCCGCGTCGGAGACGGAAGTAGAATCGGCCGAAGCCCGGTACGAGGGCGGGGAAAGCACGCTGGACTTGGTTCTGGACGCTCAACAACGCCGAGCAGGAGCACAGCGTGATTTCTACCAAGCCTTGACCGACTACAGCAAAGCCATTGCCGAAGTCCATTTCCGCAAGGGATCACTGCTGGAATACAACAATATCCAATTGGCCGAGGGCCCCTGGCCGCACAAGGCATACTGGGACGCCGTGGGTCGTGCTCGAGAGCGAGACGCCAGTTACTACCTCGATTTCGGTTGGACTCGTCCAAACGTGGTCAGCCGTGGGGCGGCACCCGAAGGCGTGATCGACATGCCGATGGAGGAAGTGCTGCCGGCCGAGGAACTGGTGCCGCCAGATGCCAGTTCCGGCGAACCCACCCCGGCTGTGCCTGGAAAGGGCCAAGCCGAGCCGGAGGTTCTTCCAAGACCAGAGCCTGGACCGATTACCGAGCGACCGTTGCCGCTGATGTTGAATGGACCGGCGGTTCAAACTGCGGACGGAAGCGCTATACCGGATTCTACTCCTGATAATCCGCTTCGGTCCGAGGCATTCCAATGGGGAACCATGGGCCTGGATAGTTCCAATCCGATTCGGCAGCAGGATTCTCAGGTCCGCCAAGCATCGTTCGTCGGTGAAATCAACGACGCAAACTGACGCGGACAATATCACGGACCGCCTATTTCGACTGTCTGACTTCGACCCCTGCTGGCTCGACCGGCAGGTGGACCAGTTTGAAAGGCTAAGAAAACGTCTCTCTAAGACACCTAGTCGTCCCCTCTTCGCCGCCCACGGCGGCGAAGAGGGGATGACTAGGTAAGCAAGGTGGTGAGCGGCCGCGTTAGCTGCCCAAACATCGACTCCTGCCAGACGAGCTGGCAGGGGGCCAGTACCAACTCAAGCAGTCGAACTATGGGGCTTGGCTTTGGCAAATGTCGAAGCCAAGCCCTTTTTCAGTTGGATCCAAAGAAGGGGCGAATTGTGGGGACGAAGAGGCCAACCGCTTCGCGAAAACATCCCCATGAGGGCCCCGTGGCGATTGTAGTGGCGTCCGAGCGTCGACTCGGGCTCGCTCACGTATAACGTCGCCAGTTCTCTGATCCGCGTCGTCGCGCAATGCCGAGGTTAAGCCGCCCTTGCTCGTTCTGCGCCCGTTTCTCCGGCCTGAAGCGACCGATCCCTTCTCAATTCCCATTGCCAAACTCATGCGTGTTGACTGATGCCAATCGGCGTGTAGAGTTGAACGGGGAAGTATTTAACGGGGACGGAACAGAGAGAATATGCATATTCTGACGGGAATGCTGATTGCCGGGCTGCTCAAGAAGGGCAAATGTCCGTCGCTTTTGCCCATGCTGCGATCGGGGCCAGTCCAGACTGCCCACTGGGTGCCAGGGTCGGGTGCACCAAAGTTGCTATAGCGTAAATATTCCGATCGTTCGGGTTTTG
>CAZUAH010000132.1:0-28800 GCA_964617665.1 uncultured Pirellulaceae bacterium | reverse complement strand
CGAGCAACTGTGGCAAGGGGTAAACGAAGTCGCGTGTGTTCTTGACTCCAAGGCGTCTGAAGAACCTGATCCGCAGTTCGACACAGCAAGCGGTCAGGTGCGCGCGTTGTGGACTCCAGCCCGGGAGCTATTCGACTTCGACGTGATCGAGATCCACCAAGCCGCCAATAATGACGTAGAACGGTTTTGCATCAGAGCTGGAAATGACGAGGAGCCCCACTACAAGAACTGTTGCGCACAGGTGAAGCGAGTGATTGCGTACTGCCGCTTGTCGGACTACATCTGGGCGATGTTGCGCAGCCAGTTTCCGAAAGCGGAGTTGATGCGAAAGGACCACGAAGGCCCTTGAGAAAGTGGTTAGCCACGCGAATCATGAGTGCGGTTCTGGACATCGCGATTCGGCCGCCTGCGCGCTGACGTGCGCGGACGGAACCCCGTCGGGTTCAATGACGGCTCGTTGGCACCTTCGTCTCCCAGGGTAGCTGGGCTGGGCTATGTGTCACAACACCTTCGGTGCAAAAGTCTGTGTTCAACGCTATGGACTTGGGCCCGCATCGGTTATGCGCGGGGCGGCCTTCTGTTGATGATCCGCTCGGGCCTGCCGGACCCAGCAGCCGCGGCATTCGCAGGGAGTCCGGTTGCAGGTGCCGCAGATGTCGCGGGCTTCCAGTGTGCCGATTGATGCATCTACTAATTCCAGCATCTTTTGATAGCCCAGCGCTTGTGTGCTAGCCCAGTCGCCGTCGATTTGTCCCCAACCACCGGCCGCCTCGGCCAGCGGCGCTTTGAGAATGCGGCTCTCGGTGGGGACGCACACATTCACCAGCGCGGCGTAGGGTTCTTCCGCCAGCGTGGGGCCGAACGTCGCTGCAACGTATGTGCGAAGGGCTTTCTCCCCGTCCGGTTTCGAATCGACCCATTCCTGTTTGTTCCAGGAGTAGTCGCCGTAGAACTCGGCGTTAACATCGAGCCAGTCGACGATGCGCTGGAAGCCGTCTCGATCAATGCCGTCTGGGCCACCGAGCGGTTTGTGGTGTTCGTCACCGTCCAGGAGCAACCGCGCCAACCGCCCTGCGTGCGAGTAATAGTCTCTCGGTACGCTGAAGGCGGTCTCCTTGTTGCGGTGGGCAATCGATACGAGCCCCGGTTTCCGAGTCAACGAATGATACGCTGCGCTGGCCCGGATTTTCCCAAGCTTCAATGGTCCGGCGTCCATGGTGCCAAGCAGGTTGATCCCGCCTTCGGTCTTCTCCAGTCCGTGACACGCGATGCAGTGTCGATCCAATACCGGTTGGACAGTGCGAGCGAAACTCAAGCCGCCGTCGTATCGAGGCCCGGCGGACGGCGCAAGCTTGCGAACGCTCACGTCCGATGGAAGCGGCACTCGCTTTGGGCTGGAGTTCCGCTGCTCATGACAGCCGACGCAAGTGGCCGTCTCGCCCGGATGAAGGTAGACGAACGATCTCATCCCCATCACCGCCATGCCGTTTTCGTCCAACAGTTGAAACATCAGCGGCTGTTCAGCGGGGGCTCGAAACGCCACCGAGCCGTCCTCTTCGACCGGCACGGTCCCCAACACTTGCTTGGGTGTTTCAAACAGCGTTGCACTGCGATCCGGAACGCGAATGGTGGTCTGTGGATACATGCGGAGCACGCGAAGACTCTTGATACTGCCCTGCGGGTACTCCTCAGTGCTCTGGTATACGTCTCTCACGTAGAAGACGCCGGTCTTTTCCTCTTCCTCCGCCGCAAGTGTCGACGGCAGTGTAGGCGGCATGGGGCGCGGCACGATGGGCATGGGGGCGAAGCATGATTGCTCCGAGTCGCGATAGATCAGCTCGCGTCCGCCCAGCGTGTCGACCAGGTAAATTGCATACGCGTTCGGCGAATTGCGACCGCCTTGGCGAGCGTGCGTTTCCTGCGAGTACGCGACCAGGAACAACTCCTCGTTCAGCGGCCACGGCGTGGCGGTGGCATTTTGGCCCCAGCCCTCGGTTTCCGGGAATGGGATTTCCGGAGTGATGCGCTCGAGCGGTGCGTCACCGTCCTGGCCGACCTGCGGGTCGATCACGATCATCGAACCGGCCGTGTAGCTGTGATGTGCCGTGGCGGTAGCGACCACCTTGTGCGAGTCTGGAATCGACCGGGCTTCGGCGATGCTGCAAGGATTGCGCGAGTAGTTGCCGTAGAAGTGCGCCGTCCCGGTGCCGTCGGGACGGATCGTCCAGAGGCTCTGGTAAATCGTGTCGTGGCGGTTGATGTAATCCCAACGAGTCCAGATGATTCGCCCGTCGTGCATCACGCTGGGATCCCACTCGTTCGCTTCGCCGTAGACCATGGGCCGGATGTCCGATCCATCGTACTCGCAGCGGTAGAGCGTATAGGTTGGACAGTAGCGTCCCCCGTGGTGACATCGCACGCCGGCCTGGTTGCGCGTACTGATGAAAGCGATGCCGCCATCCGGCAGGTAGCACGGATCCCAGTCCTCGATCATGACTGTCTCGCGGCCTTCGAAACCCTCCAGCGAATCAATGGCCGTACCGGTAATCTGCCGCAGACCGCTGCCATCGACATGCACTTCGTAAATGAAAAACCGCCGCAGATCGGCCTTGGGTTCCGTGTGATCACAATAGGAGAACAGGATCTTTCGAGCATCGAACGACAAGTCGGGATGCAACATGGAACCGGGCGGCAGTTGCCCCGAAAGCACAACCGTCGGTTTGGGATCAGTCTTCCAGTCGTCCAGTATCACCAACCCATCACCCAGGCCACTGTATCGGCCCAGGTACTGATCGCTCTGGTGAGAGAAGGCCGGAGGCGGACGCTTGTTGATCAGCAAACGGCGGAAATCGAGCGATGGGTGTGACAGGATGATCTTCCGGCGTAGGTCCTTGATCTCGCTGTAGAGCGATTGTCGATCCGCCTCATCCGCCGTCTGCTCGGCCTTTCGTTCAAGCGTCTTCAGCTCTTCGGAAAAGCGTGGCAGAGGTAAAGTCTCTTGGACGTAAGCCAACGTCTGTCGCGCGAATTCCAGAGCACCGGCGACCGTACCGTCGTCGGACCCTTGCCGTTTCAGCGTCGGTCGAGACGGCGACGAGCCACGGACGACGGCCCGACGCGAACCCTGCGTCTTGAACTCGACCCCATCCGACAGGATTTGCAGCCCGGCGATCGAAGTCCACGGTTTACCTGCGATTTCGGACAACGCCACGAGCTTTGCGTAACGCCCTGTCTTCTTCGCACGGAGTCTGACGGTGGTCACGCTCAGGCTTCGGCGAAATGCTCCCTTGGCGACCGGTTGCCCGAAGTCCTTATCGTTTTCGCTGACAAAGAACTCGTAGTCCTTGATCGTCCCGTTGCCGCCATCTGGTCGAGGCAAGTATGCGAACCCCGTAATCTCGTAGCTCTTGCCGAGGTCGACAACGATTTCGTGCGGATGCTTGGGACTGCCGTTTCGGAACTGCGTGTGCCAAATCGTGTTGGGGTTGCCATCCAACGCGTTGACGCCTTCGTACCCGCTGGCCTCGCTGTCTACACGCGCATGAACGTAGACGACCTTTGGGCCCTTCTGTTCAGCGAACACGGCCTGCATGAATGGCCAGCAAGCGACCAGCAATGTACCGACAACCAGAAATCGTTGACTCATGTCCGTATCCTCATCAGTTCCATGAATGCCACGTATCAACTTCTTCTCATGGTAACTCGATACAGCACAAAAAGCGACGCCAGTGGTGTTTCACCCCAGCATGCGATGGATTTGCCCGTTACAATCCTGAAGTGGTCACGAGCATTGCAGCGAGGAGCGACCCGATCTGAAGCCAATTTCACAAATCGAACGGGGAAAGCACCCATGAAGAAAAGCGATGCCCTAAAGGCGGCCGTCCGCTCCATTGCTAGACGGATCGCTGTCCTACTGATCGTAGCGTGTCTATGCGCATCTACCGCGATGGCGCAACAAGTCGTCGCCACGTTTGCCCTTCGCGATTTCCTCAAACGCGAGTGGCAAGACGAGGTCGTTTTGTTTCCCGTGTCCAAGGATGTGTTTCAGCGCGACGACCTTGCGCTGGTGGGGCCTGACAATAAGCCCGTGGTGCATCAGTGGGTTCCGGCCGACTTGACCACTTCCGAGCGAGATTCCATCGCCTTCATTGCGTCGGTTGCGGAGTTCGGAGCAAGCGAGTACCGATTGATTCGAGGAAACCCGGCCCGCACCACCGATCTTCGCATCCGCGAAGCAAACGAATCGGTGACGTTAGAGAACGCATTGACGGGAATTCGTCTCGGCGGGCGAGAAGCCTTGACGGGCGGACCGATCGCGGGTATTCGCCTCAAATCGGGGCGCTGGGTCGGCGGTGGGCAGCTTGAATCGTCGTTGGTGCCGAAGTCGTGCGAGACAACCGTCCTTGCTGGCGGCCCAGTCTTTGCCGAGGTGCTGGTGAGTTACGAGTTTCCCAAGTTCGGCTACTGGCGATTACGGTTTCGGATGATCGCGGGCCAGCCGGTCGTGCTGGTGGACGAAGAGTTTGATATGCCGGAGGGTTCCGCGTACTTGCTTGATCTGGCCAAGGGCTTCTCGCCGGACGAATTGTTCTATCGCGACAACCAAAACACCTGCCGCTTGGTGAAAACGTCTTCGGTCGCTGGCGAGACGGCCTTCCTGCTGAATGCTTGGCCTACGTGGTGGAACACAATACCCGAGGCGCATTGGGCGGGCTTCTGCCGTAGCGGCAGTGACGATTTGCTGATGATCGGTGCACGCGAGCCCGGCGTGTGGGTCGAACCGGGCCGCACAGAATGGCAAACGACGATTCCGTTCCGCAAGTCGGACCTCGTGGCTAAGCTCCAACTGCGCGGCTATCGGCGCCAGTGGATGTTGGCCGCGTTGTCGAAGGCCGAATCGGTGCCTGAAAAGAAAGCACGTGTTGCGCCGCTTCCTCAACAACACTTGATTAGACACGACGAACTTGCCCTGGACCGCGTCAAGAACTATGTGCTGGAGTGGGATGACCGACAAACTGCGCATCCCGGCCTTTTTCTGACCGGGGATGAGTTGGCGAGATTTCGGAAGCGATTCAAGGTCGATCCCGACCAGTTGGCCAAGCTGCGAACAACGCAGATCTTCCCCTACCGCATGGAGGACCACGTCAGTTACTTCCTCGCCACCGGCGACAAGGAGTTGGGGCGAAACATCGCTGGCAAGGTGATGGAATTGGCGCAGGGCGCGGTCGATGGATTCGTCAAGCAAGACCGGCTACGGAACCAGGGAAGCTCTCCACATCACCGTACACGCGCCATGATGTGGAGTGCCATCCTGGCCGATTTAGCGATGGCGCCGGGAGTGCTAACGCCGGAAGAACGGACTCGTTTGAAGGCCCAATTGGCTTTCCTTGGTTATACGATGTACAGTCCCACATTCCACTCGCCCGAGCGTGGCTACCGGGCCAACCCGAACATGACAACGATGGCGCGCGGCATGCTCGGCCTGATAGCATGCTCGATAAGCAACCATCCCGACTCACGCAATTGGGCTCAGCTTGCCATCGACGAAATGGACCGCGAACTCGACCAGTGGTGTGGACCGAACGGCGGGTGGCTCGAAGCGCCTCATTACATGGCGGCCAGCATGGATGCGATTATCTCGCTGGCGTTGGCGCTCCGCAACACGGGCTTCAGCGAGACGGAATGGCAATACCATCCCAAGTTAAAAAGTGCGTTGGCTTGGCTGGCGAAAATCTCCACGCCGCCCGATCCTCGCTTGGAGGGTGATCGCCACATGCCGGCGATCGGAAACACGTATCTGGGCGAACGGACGTGCCTGCCGGGCTGGACCGCGTGTTTGTTCCGCGACAAGGACCCCAGGTTCGCCAGCGAAATGCAGTGGATGTGGAAGGCACACGGCATGCCACGGATTCCCGGCATCGGCGGCGCCTTCCCAGGCGTGCAAGGCTACGAGCAAGTCGTCTTGGACGAGTCCATGCCAGCCCGCGCTCCGGCGTGGGGCAGTGAGTTGTTTCCCAACGCCGGCGCGGTGTTTCGGTCCCATTTCCCCAGCGACCGAGAGACGTACCTGCACTACATCCAGGGCCCCATGCACGAGCACTATGATTACGACGAAGGATCGTTCATCCTCTGGGGCAAGGGAAGTCCGCTGTGCGAGGACTTCGGCTACTACGGGCGCGCGCCGGCCGCCGACCACAGTCGCGTAGACGACGGCTTTGTGGAACAACTTGGCAACGAGGGCCGGATTCGTGAATTCGCCGCTGGCGACGGTGCCGACTACTTGCGTGGCGAACGGGCCGGCTGGAATCGGCAGATTCTGTTTGTCAAGGACGACGATCCGCTGGGTCCCAACTACTTTATGATTCGCGACAGCGTGTTGTCGGGGCGAGAAGCCGACTGGCGAGTCTGGATCGCCACCGACAACGCACCGCCGATCACGGCGGAGCCGATTCGCGCCGCGGGACGGTTCGACGTGGACTTGGCTGTCTTCTTTGCCGAGCCCAACGACGTGCGGCCCACAACGAGCCAAATCACACGACAGGCCGGAGCCAGCAGCTTCGCCAGTAGAGAATCGACGCAGCGTTGCCTGCAGGTCAAAATGCCTCCCGATCAGCCATTGGCCGCGGTGCTCTATCCAGTGATGAAAGATCAACCGACGCCAAAGATGACAGCTCTGGCGGACGGTCGTGTTGTGAAGATCGAAAGCAACTTTGGCACGGACTACGCGATGCTTGCGCTGCAGAACTTCCGTTTCGAGGCCGACGGAATTCAATTCTACGGCAAAGCCGGTGCTGTCCAGATTCGGCCGAAAGGTGTTCGACTATCGCTGCCGCGTCGAGGCCGCCTTACCTGTCGCGGAACCACCGTAGAAAACGGAGACGGCGCCGCTCGGACCATCAGTCGTAGGGTAGCGAGGTGACTAACTCGATCTCGGCGAAGCGCCAAATCGCTGCGGACTGCCAAGACGCAAGGCCGTTCCTTATCGCGTTATGGTGCCCCGACCCATCCGGAATCTGATTTGTCCGGGTCGCGCGGTCAGTGTCGATCGCGACATACTCGGTTCGATCCGCGTCATGTCGCCATGCATGGCGATGGGCCAAGCAGCAGGCCAGGCGGCCAAGCAGGTCGTGGGGCAAAACGTGAGCTTCGCCGATATTGACGTAAAGATGCTAATCGGGGAATTGCAGGAAAACGGGATGGAGCTTGGATGACTTGGCACTGAGCACTCGGTACGATGTTCAGAGGCTGACGAGCCGACTTGAAGAGTAGCTAACTCGACTCGCGAAGGGAGACTGCGATGACACACAAACCTGAAACCAAATCGGATCGATTGCCGACACGCCGGGATTTCCTGGCCAGTTCCGCCGCCGTGGCCGGCGCGGGCGTGGCTGGCAGCTTGGCGATCAACCGAAGTGCCCATGCCGCGGGGAGCGGTGTGCTGAACATTGGCCTAGTCGGCTGTGGCGGTCGCGGTTCTGGAGCCGTAGCCAGTGCTTTGAGCGTCAACCCGAATGCGCGGCTGACGGCGATGGCCGACGCCTTTGGTGATCGGATGGAAATGGCTCGAAAATCGATCGAACGACGTGCGGGCGATCAGGTTGCGGTAAGCGACGACCGTTGCTTCTCCGGATTCGACTGCCACGAAAAGCTAATCGAAAGCGGGGTGGACATGGTGATCCTGGGCGAGCCGCCTCATTTCCGACCCCAGCACATCGAAGCCTGCGTGGACGCCGGCGTGCATGTGTTTGCCGAAAAGCCGATGGCGGTCGACGCGCCGGGCGTTCGTCGTGTGCTGGCAGCGGGCGAGAAAGCGAAAGAGAAGAACATCAGTTTCGTCAGTGGGTTCGAGACTCGATATGGCGATACGGCGCGCGAAGCGGTCAAGCGAGTGCGCGACGGTGCCATCGGCGACATCGTGGCTATCCAGGGGACCTACAACACCGGTTTCCTCTGGCATCGCGGCCGGAAGCCCGAGTGGTCGGAAATGGAATTTCAGATGCGCAACTGGTACTACTTCACTTGGCTATCCGGCGATCACATTGTCGAACAGCACGTGCACTTCATGGACGTGGTGGGCTGGCTCATGCAGGAGCAGCCGCCCGTGGACGCGTGGGGCTACGGCGGTCGTCAGGTGCGTACCGATCCCAAGTTCGGCGATATCTTCGATCACCATGCTGTCGTGTTTGAATATCCCGGCGGCGAGCAGGTGTATGCACTCACTCGCCAGCAGGCCGGCTGCTACCGCGACGTTTCCTACTTGGTGCTAGGCACCAAAGGCCGCTTGACGAAGGGACGCGGCGGCTGGGGCAGCTTTCGCATCGAGGGCGAAGTGAACTGGGAGGCTGAGAAGCCGCCGGTCCATCCAGAGATCAACACTTTCCGTGAGATGTTCGCAGGAATTGAGACGGGCAAGCCGATCAACGACAGCCTTTCGATGGCTCGCAGTACGATGCTGGCTATTCTCGGCCGCATGGCCACGCACAGCGGTCAGCGAATCACCTGGGACGAAGCCTACGCATCCGATCGAGTGTTGGCGCCGAAGAGCTACGCGTGGGACGCAGAGCCGCCTGTTTTGCCCGGTGAGGATGGAAAATACCCCGTACCGATTCCAGGTGTTACGAAGGTGTTGTAAGAGCGCTCGCGATTGAAAGCGTAGTGAGTCCCACGTGCGGGGCGATGCTAGAGGCAAACCGGTACTGGTGCGGCTATCGATATTTGTCAGGCAAACGACAAGTAGCATGGGCCCCCGGCCTGTGGGTTGACCGCACAAACTACTCGAGCCAGGGGCCCGAGCTACCTGACATTGATCGACAGACGCACCACTAGGCCGGGCTATGCCTGACCTGCGAAACTGTAGCCGTCGCGGTCAGCTCCCCCGCAACATTCTCCTTAGCAGTTCCTCGGCAGCCTCCGACGAGTTGTCCGTTATTAGCGGAGGCTTGGGCGGGAGTTTGCCTGGTTTCTTTTTCTTGGGCGGACCCTTTTTCTTCGGCTCCTCCTCGACCGGCTCTTCGGTGTCCTCGAGTTCTTCCTCTTCGGCCGCCGTTTCCGCTGCTTCGGCCAATATCTCGTCCAAGTGCATGATTCGCGACTCGGGATCCTGCAAACGACGAAGCCGCTCCTTCTCGTCGGCGTTGTCGAGCAAGTCGGCGACGCGCTCACCAGTTCGCTTGCGTCGCTTCTTGCCTGTGGGCAGCTTCTTCGACTCGTCAACAACAGCCGGTTCGTCGACCACCACCTCGAACTCCAGGCGTCCAACTCGCAGAATGTCGCCGACCTCCAGCCCCCGTTCTTTCTCGACGGGCTCGTCGTTTACAAAAGTGCCCTCTTCGCTACGGAGGTCGCGAACGACCGCGCCCTTCTTCTTGAGCAGAATCTCGCAGTGATGGACGCTGACGGATCTGCTCTTGCAGCACAGCGAACAGTCCGGTCCGCTGCCGATCACGAACCGTGGGCCACGAATTCTTACGTCAAAGCCCGCGCTTCCTCCCTTCTTTTTCTGCAACTTTCCGTGCAGGATCCTCAGTTTGACACTCATCGCGAGCCTCTTTGCACCTCAACAAGAATTTAGATGGGCTCCTGCCACCACAGGACGTACAAGAAGGCAGCGATACGGATTATGGAAGATGGTATCGCTGTCTCAACCATTATCATGAGACTCTTCGCGACATGATGCAAGAGCCGGACCTCTTTTTGGCAGCGGTATTCGTAGGCTTCTTGCTTGCAGCCTCTGTCGGGCATGGATAAGTTGACTGACGCAGCGTGGATCCCGTTCCTTCAATACGAGGTGAAGATCGCGATGAAACGACGCCGATTTCTTCAGACCGTCGCGGCCGGTGGCATTTCAGCCCTGGTATGCCCGAGTACCCATGTGATAGCGGCGGAAACGTCAATTGGGCCCGAGACACCGCTGCAGCTATCCGATCAAGGCTGCGGACGTGCGACAGGCTACGCCGAGGCCAACAAAATAGTCACGGTAGGCGACAAAACGCACGTCGCCTGGTTGGATTCACCGCCGGAGGGATTCCGTGTTCGCATCAAGACTTTTGACCGCAGCACAGGCCAATGGTCTCCGACCTACACGGTCGGCGAGGCATACGACAACCATGGAGGGCCAGCGCTGACGGTCGACGGTAACGGTTTTCTCCACATCGCCTACTACCCCCACCATCACCCATTTCGCTACCGCAAATCGAAACGTCCGAATGACGCATCCGAATGGGAAGATGAAGTCCAATTCGGCGAACGGTGTACCTATCCAACGCTGGTCTGCGGTGCCGACGACACACTCTACTTCACCTGCCGCCGTAGTTTCTCGGACAAGCCGTGGCAGGTCGAGTTGTGGACCAAACGTCCGGACGGCGAATGGCGTGGGCCAACTCCGGTCGTTCGATCAAGGTACAAAGGATACGCGCATTTCCAGGAATCGTTGGCGTGGGGTGATGATGGTCGTTCGCTACACTTCTGCTGCCGTTTCCACGAGAAATCGGACGGAGGGGCGTATGGCCGACTGCAAACAGTCGCTTACATGGTCAGCCACGATCTGGGGCGCTCGTGGCAGCGCAGTGACGGTTCACCGATCAGAGCGCCTGCCTCGGCGGAGGATCTCGATGTGCTGGCTCGGGGCGGCGTGGACCACGAACGCACCCTGCGTGCCGGAGCGATGGCGATCGACTCGACAGGTGAACCACATTTGGTCTATAGCGTCCGCGAGTCAGGGCAGGAACGAGCCACGCTGGCGGTCCCAAAGGCGGGCGGCCGTTGGGACCGGACGGATCTCTCGAAGTCGCTGCCCGAGCAGTGGGAATCATGGGATCTGGGTTTCGCTGGCGGGGTGACATTCGATGCTGCCGGTAAGATGATCATTGCCGCGACGATGCAGAAGGCGGAGGCAGGGGAAGAGACCTGGGGCCACGGCAGCAACGAGGTTGTCCGGTTCGTCTCGACGGATGGCGGCAAGACGTTTTCTTTTGAGTTCGTCAGCAAGCCAGATGCGAACGTCTCTCATTGGCTGCCCAACATCGAACGAGCGACAGGCCACAACACGGGGCCCCACCGCCCCAGTGTCATTTACACCGCCGGGTCGGCGGGGAAGAAGAACACCGAATTGCTGTCGAACGGCGTGTACTGGTCGTGGTGACGGTTCGAGGAGACCCAACATGAGAACAATCCTTCGTCCGCGATTCGCTCTTCGTAACCGGGCCGAGTGATGTTGGCGACTTTTCCTCAAAGGCCCCTGAAGGAGACGTATGGCTATGGGCGGTGTCAGCCAAGGACGGCACGAAGCAGGCAGAGCACAAGCTCGAAGCTGTCCCGGTCTTCGACAGCTTCGCCGCCTGCGCGAATGGTCTGTACTTCACCACCGTCGACGGTCGTGTCGAGTGTTATCGGCCCTAGTGAGCAAAAGCCTTGACTGGCGTATAGGTTGGGCTATTCTAAGTGAATAGCGTATCCTCCAAAAACGCCATTAGGCAATAGCCTAAATCTATTGCCATATCGCATGCGGTTGAACCGCGATGTTCGGGCTCCTAGCGTCGCGTTTTGAATATCCACGCTTGGCAATCTGCCCAAGCCGACTCTCATCCTTTCGATCCGTAGGAGGCGTTCTGATGCGTGCTGCTCTCGTGGCTTGGCGAGCTCGAGTTGGTCCGGGATGTGTTGAAACGAGAGGGAGACGCCAGCGATTTAGGGACGCCAAGATACGTCGCCAGCGTCGCTTGCTGTTTGAACCGCTCGAGCCGCGCATTGTGCTGGATGGCGAGTTTTGGCTTTCGGCGTTGGCGGTTACGGGCGATGGCGGGGCGCCGTTTGACAAGCTGGAGGCGACGTTCAGCAATCCCGTCAACAATACAGCGCTCGACGCGGATGACGTGACGCTGAGCGGCTCGGGTGGCGACGTTCATCCGGCGGCAGTCATCAAGTTGTCCGACGACCGATTTGAACTCGACTTCGGCGGTCAGACGGGCCTGGAAGATTACACTTTGGTCATCGGCCCAGACATCGAGGACACTGGTGCCCAGCCGATGGACCAGAATCGCGATGGCACGCCGGGCGATGCGTATGAAGCGGCGTTGTTCGTCACAGACGTGACGATTGCCGATGGCGACGCGACCTACGATGGCCAGTCGCTTGTCGTCTACGGCAACACCGTGACTATCAACGGCGACCATTCATTCGACATCGTGGACATGTACGGTGGCGCGGCGGTGGTCGGTGATGGCGAGACATTGAACGTCACCAATTTGCACGTCGACGGCACATCCACGTTGACCATTGCCGGCGGAGCGACCTTGGCGGCCAACGACACGATTGCCGTTCAGGGCAACTCCACGATTCTCTGCCAAGGGAAGAACACAGATGGCCAGGTTGGTGGTGAGTGGGTCGGTGAAGGAGTGATGATCGATGCGCAAAACGTCACGGTAGAGACGGGGTCCGTCATCTCGGCCGATGGTCAGGGGTACGCCGGCGGCATGGGACCCGGAGAGGGCTCGAATAAGAACTACGGCGGAGGCGGCGGATCCTACGGAGGGGTCGGTCTTGACGATTCCGGTAAAGCCGGGGTGGTCTATGGCTCTTCGATCGCACCTGAGGCCCCTGGCTCTGGCGGCGGCTCCGGAAACACCGGCAGCCCGGGCGCGGGTGGAGGCGAGATTCGCTTGGACGTCAACGGGACACTCAGGTTGGACGGCCAGGTAAGTGCAAGAGGCGAAGCAGGAACGGGTCGTGGCGCCGGAGGCTCTGGTGGCTCAATCTACGTGACAGCCGGGACTCTGGCCGGTACGGGGACTTTCGTGAGTCAAGGCGGTGACGGAACTGGCGGTGGCAGCGGCGGTGGGGGACGCATCGCTGTCTACTATGGCCAGAACAACGGGTTCACAGGATTCGCGACTTCGGCGGCACCGGGCGGTTTCAGAGATACCGCGCAGGCTGCCGAGGGCACCGTTGGGTTCTTCCAAGTCGCTGACATGCCCAACCATCTAACCGATCCGGATCGTCATCTTTTCGTCTACCGGCTGTTCCGCTACGAGCAGGAAGACACAGCACTGACGATGGCTGGGATCACCGTAGGTTCGTCAGTGGCTACCGGCGCCATGTTGACCGTCGCAGGCGGATCGACCATCGACCTCTCGGACACTCTCACGGTCGCCGGTAACTCGATGATTGTCTGCCAGGGCAAGAACACGGCGGGCCAGGTTGGCGGAGAGTGGGTCGGCGAGGGAGTGAAGATCAATGCGCAAAACGTCACGGTAGAGGCTGGGTCCGCCATCTCGGCCGATGGCCAGGGGTACGCCGGCGGCATGGGACCTGGGGAGGGCTCGAATAGGAACTACGGTGGAGGCGGCGGATCCTACGGGGGTGCCGGCCTTGACGATGCCGGTGCCGCTGGCTTGGTCTACGGCTCTTCCATCGCACCTGACGATCTTGGCTCTGGAGGCGGCAGTGGAAACACCGGCAGCCCGGGCGCGGGTGGAGGCGCGATTCGCTTGGACGTCAACGGGACACTCAGGTTGGACGGCCAGGTAAGTGCAAAAGGCGAAGCAGGAACGGGTCGCGGCGCCGGGGGCTCTGGTGGCTCGATCTACGTGACAGCCGGGACTCTGACCGGTACGGGGACTTTCGTAAGTCAAGGTGGTGATGGCACTGACGCTGGCAGTGGTGGCGGCGGACGTATCGCTATCTACTACGGCCAGAATGATGGGTTCACAGGATTCGTGACTTCGACGGCACCGGGCGGTTTCAGAGACACCACCCAGGCGGGCGAGGGCACCGTTGGCTTCTTCCAAGTCGCCGACATGCCCAACCACCTGACCGATCCGGCTCGCGTCTTGACTGTCTACCACTTGTTCCGGTATCCGCAGGAAGACCAGGCGGTTGAGCTAGGCAACTTATTCCTCAAGGCGGCCGACGGCGAGGGAGCTACCCTGTTGGTCGCCGACGGCCATTCGTTCGTCGTCCACGGCGACCTGGCGCTTGGGGCTTCCGGGGCAACGGGTGCGTCGATGACGATCGGCGGCGGCTCGACGCTCGACGTCGGTGGCACATTGACCGTTGCCCACAACTCGACGCTCCTCTGCGGCGGACGGTACACCACGGCGCCGGTTGATCGCGATTGGGTTGGCCAGGGCGTTGAGATCATTGCCACAGACGTAGTCATCGAAGCCGGATCGGCCCTCACGGCAGATGCGCAGGGATACATTGGCGGAACCAGCGCGAACGAGGGTCGCGGCCCGGGTGGAGGGAAGTTGTCGGGCGTCTATGGCGGAGGAGGCAGCCACGCCGGCATCGGCGGCCTGAACGGTGGGCCCACCTATGGTGCTCCGTTCGCGCCCACCGATCTCGGTTCCGGCGGCGCTGGAGAAGATGACTATTGGCACGGCGGCACCGGCGGCGCAGGCGGTGGTGCGCTAGAGATGACCGTATCCGGCACACTGACCGTCGACGGCACGCTTAGCGCCAACGGACAGGACGAGCAGGATGAAGTGAAGGACTGGACGGGCGGCGGGTCCGGCGGTTCGATCTACGCAACGGCCGGCGCCTTCACAGGATCCGGCCGGTTGGAAGCCGGCGGTGGAGCCACCGCGGTAGGCGGAGGCGGCGGCGGCGGGAGGATTCTGTTGCACGCCGGCACGATCGACGGAACGGCCACGATCTCCGCCAACGGTGGCGACGCCAAATACGGTGGCGATGGCGGCGAGGTCTGGCTCAGCTACTGGGACTCGTTGACGTTGCCCATGGGGAATCTCTCGGTCGCGGGCGGTGTTGGAACCACACAGAGCGGCCAGGACGGCGCCACCGCCGTTGTCGACCAGGCCGAGGTCTACTGGCTCGAACCCGACGATGCCCTGCTGCACGACGTGGAGACCGTCGCGTGGCACGTGCTGGGTGTCGATCCGTTCACATGTACTACCGACGTCGAGGCCTTCGGATCGCACGTGACCATCGGCACGGGATTACCCACTAGCAGCAATACCGACTGGGGCACAACACGAGTGCCCGATGGCCCGTACGAGATTCGTGCGTCGGTTCGAGACGATGCCTCGGCGCTACTGCACGAGTCATCGCTGGAAGTGTTGGTCAACAACACGGCCACCTGGCATGAGGGGTTGATCGAGTCCGATGAAACCTGGAATGCCGACAGCGTTCACATCGTCGAGCACGACGTGACAATCGGCCCGGGCGTACGCGTTACCGTTGCCCCCGGAGCGATCGTCAAGTTTGCCAAAGGAGTCGGAATCACGGTCGACGACACGGGTGTGCTTGACGTTCAGGGGACGGCCGCGCTGCCCATCGTCTTCACCTCGCTTGCCGACGACACGGCCGGTGGCGACACCAACCTTGACGGCTCACAGTCGATGCCGATTCCCGGCGACTGGCCGGGCGTGGCGATTGTGGGAACCGGCCATATGCTAACGAACGAACATGTCGAGATGCGCTACCTGTTGATCGAGCACAGCGGCACGCTGTCCGCCAGCCAGGTGTGGAACGGTACCCAAGTGCATCACGTGACTGACGACGTGATCGTCCCCAGCGGTATCACGCTGACGATCAACCCCGGCGCCGTCTTGAAATTCGATTCGCTCAAGGGCATCACGGTCGAGCCCGGCGGTGTGCTCAATGCCCAGGGATCGTTGACCCGGCCAATCACGCTGACGTCGATACGCGACGACTCGGTGGCCGGCGATAGCAACGGCGACGGCAGCACGACCGCGTCCGCCCCGGGCGACTGGACCTGCGTATTCATCGACGGCGCAGATGCGATCTTCGACCATGTGCGCTTCCGTTACGGCGCGGGCCCTGCGGGAGGTGATGGCGCAGAAATCGGCACGCTCCGCACGCGAGGCGACGCGATCGTGAGCCTGTCGAACTCCATGATTCGCGATGCCTTCTGGGGCGGTGTGACCGTGTGGGACGGAGGCAACGTGACCGTCGAGAACACGGTAATCACCGGCACCGACCGTGCCGTGACGTCTGACGCCGGATTCGTGAGCCTGACCAATTGCACGCTGGACGACAATTGGATCGGTCTCTGGCCGCATGGCGGCGGCGACATCCAAATGGTCAATTCAATCATCAGCAACAGCGGCGACCAAGGCGTCTCCGGCTTCGGTTCACCGCAGGTCCGCTATAGCAACATCTGGTCGCCCAGCGGCGACAGCTACCAGGAGGGCATCGACGGCAACGTCTCGGTCGATCCCCTGTACAAGGACGCTGACCGCCGCAACTACCGGTTGGACTATGTGAGCCCGATGATCGACGCGGCCGACGGCACGCTGGCCCCAGTCATCGACTTGATGGGCGCCCCTCGCTACGACGACCCGCGGACGACCAACACCGGCATACCCGACGCCGGTGGCGAGTATGCCGACATGGGAGCGTACGAGTTCGTCGAGACGGCTGAGTCGCCGATCGATATGGTCGTTACCTCGATCATCGGACCCGGCAGCGCCGTGGCCGGCAGCAACGCGACGCTCGAGTGGACGCTGCGTAACGTCGGTAGCGAGCCCATCTTCGGCCCCTGGCACGACGCCGTCGATATCGTCCGCAATCCGGACACCAACCCCGTGGCAATAGAAGCCGCCGAGGTCCTTGTCGGCCAAGGTGTCGTTCTGGGCCCGGGTGAAAGCTACACGGCATCGGCCGAGATCCGCGTGCCGGGCAGCATCATGGCCGATCACCGCTGGCAGGTCCGCACGAACAGCCGCGGCGAGGTTTTCGAGGGGATCAACTGGGAGAACAACACCGGCGTTTCCGCCGCCACCGTGGCGTTGGATCTCCCGGAGTTGGTGGTCGACGGCGCTCCGCTGGCCCGGCAGTTCGACGAGTCGGGCCAATCGCACTGGTTCAAGTTCGTCCCCGGCGCCGGCGAAGATGTGCTTGTGAGCCTCGATCTTGCCTCCGGATCCGGTGCCACGGAGTTGTACGTAGCCCGCGACTACATGCCCACGACGCAGCATTTCGACGCCTGCTATAGCGAGTGGAACTCACCCAATACGACCGTATTGGCGCCGAGCACGTCGACGCAGACCTACTATGTCCTGGCCCATGCTCGGTCGCTGCCCGGGGCGACGGATTTCTCCATCGACGCCCAGGCGTTGTCCTTCTCTGTGTCATCCGTCGACCAGACGAGCGTTGGCGACTCCGGCACGGTCACGATCGGAATTCGGGGCGGAGAGCTTGCCGAGGATCTCGTTTACGAGATCGTCGATCCGCTGGGAACGGCATACGCGGCGACGGACGTATTTCTCGTGAACTCGTCTCAGGTCTATGCAACGTTCGAGATGACCGGCCTGGCCCACGGCCTCTACGACGTCCAGGCACGCATGGGAGGAGCGACGGAGACGCTCGTCGATGTTCTGGAGGTTGGCGCCACGACCGGTGGCACGATCGAGTACCACTTGACCGCGCCCGACGCGCTTCGCCCCGGGTGGACGGGCCCAGTGATGATCGAGTACGTGAACTCAGGCAATACCGACGCAGTGGCGCCGTTGATGATGATCACGGTCGACAAGGCAACCCTCGGCTATCTTGTTCCTCGCACGCCTGATGGGGACCCCGTCGTTCACACTGTGTACGAGCGGGCTTTTGAAACCGGCTACATGTTGGGCATCAGCCGCACCGGCCCGGCAGGCATCCTTCGGCCGGGCGGCACCGGATTCATTCAATATGAAATGCAGTCCGGTCTCGCTTTGGGAAACATGCGTGTCACGCTGCACAGCTCCACGGAGCCTGACACGCCGACCGAGTGGGAAACGCTCCAGGACGATTTCGGGTTGTATTTCGTTCCCGACGACGCGTGGGATCCCATCTTCGCCAACTTCACCGACTCGGTGGGCGACACGATGGGGGAGTTCAACGCAGTGCTGGCCGATAACGCGACCTACCTCAGCCGCCTGGGCGAGTACGAGCATGACGGCAATCGCCTGATCGCGTTCGAACTCGAACAGTGCGGCTTGTCGGACATCACGCGGCGGTACACGCTGGATGCCTTTGGTCGCGGCACCGGCCATCCCTGGAACATCTCGATTGAGAAAAACGGAGATACCGAAGCGGTCGTTCACTACGCGGACGGCTCGGTTCGCGTGTTCTACCTTCCCATGCCCATCCCGGCCAATCCGATAGTGAGGTACATGAGTGGCCCCGGCGACCATGGCGAACTGGTCTACACGACGGGCGTCAGCTGGACGCTCACGGAAGCCGACGGAACAGAACTCGTCTTCAAGCGCGACCCGGAAAACTCAGACCGCTCGATCCTCGACTATGTAGAGGACACGAACGGCAATCAAGTCACCGTCAACTACACCGGCCAACGGATAACCAGCGTTACCGACTCGACCGGCGACAGCGTGACGTACACCTACAACGTCGGCGGCCGGATCAGCCAGATCACCGATCCCGTCGGACGAGTCACGACCTTCTCCTACGATCCCTCCGGCGAGCACGTCCTGAGCGTCTCGGACGCCGTCGGGACGGTCGGCTTCACCTATGTTACGGGGCAAGGGGCCGCACGGGAGCACGCCATCGAGTCGATCGCGTATCCGGACGGCTCGCACAGCTACTTCGAGTATGACGAGCGCGGTCGATTGACCCGCACCTGGGCCGACGGCGGCGCCAACGAGGTGACGTACGATTACGACTCCGCCGGCAGCGTGACCCTGACCGACTCCCTTGGCAACGCGGTCGTCCTCATGTCCGACCGGTTCGGCGCCCTCGGAAAGATCGTCGACCCCTTCGGCGAAGCGATCTCGTTCGCGTACGACAGATTCAGGAACCTGACCTCCGTGACGGCGTCGCTGGGCGTGACCGCGTCCTACGAGTACGACGACTCCGGGAATGTCACGTCGGCGGTCGATCCGCTCGGTGGCCAAACCGCTTTCGCGTACAATGACGACGGCCGACTCGTCGAGCTGACGGACGCAAGGGGCGAAACGACCAGTTACGGCTATGGCGTGCACCACAACATGGACACCATCGGATACACCGGGGGATCGGTGGAGCAGTTCCGCTACGACGACCGAGGCAAGGTGATTGAATGGATCACGGCCAGAGGCGACGTGGTTTCCTACTCCTACGATGCGCACGATCTGTTGACACGCAAGGAATATGACGACGGCTACTATGTGGACCATGCCTACGACGCCCGCCGCAACATGCTCTCAGCCGCCGATCCGAACGGGACGACCAGCTTTGAGTACGATGGGGCCGATCGGGTCACGCGCGTCACCTATCCCGACGGCCGCCATCTCGACTACGCCTACGACGCGGCCGGGCGCCGCGTCCGGATGAGCGATGGCAACGGCTACGAGGTCAACTATGCGTACGACAGTCTGGGACGCCTCCGACAATTGACCGACGGCCTGGGCGATCCAATCGTGACCTACACATACGACTCCTTGGGCCGGATCGAACTCGTCGAGATGGCCAACGGCACATACACGACCTACGACTACGACCCTGCGGACATGATCCAGCATCTGGTCAACTACGGGGCAGACGACTCGGTGATCAGCCGCTTCGACTATACCTATGACGACCTCGGCCGCCGGGTGGGCATGGCCACGCTGGAGGGCGACTGGACCTACACCTACGACGCCAGTGGCCAGCTTGTCGGGGTCGAGGCACCTGACGGTCGAACGATCGAATACGAGTACGACGCCGTGGGCAACCGCGTCTCGGTGACCGACAACGGGACGACGACTGAATACACGACTAACTCGATGAACCAGTACACGGCGGTCGACGGGACCACGTATGAGTACGATGCCGACGGCAACCTGGTCTCCAAGACCGACGGCGAAAGCACGTGGACGCACGAGTACGACGCCGACGGAGATCTCATCGGTATGACCACGCCCGAAGGAACCTGGACTTACGAGTACGATGCGCTGGGGAATCGAATTGCCGTCACGCATGACGGCCAGCGCACCGAGTATCTGATCGACCCGTTCGGCTTCGGAAACGTCGTGGCGGAGTATGACAACGCCGACGCGTTGGTGGCCACGTACACCCACGGGTTGGGGCTGGCAAGCCGCGACGGCGTGTCTACCGGCCCCGCCTACTACAGCTTCGATGCCTCGGCCAACACTATCGGCATGACCGATGCGACTGGGACTTTGGTCAACAGCTACGCTTATCTGCCCTTCGGCGAACAGGTCGACGCAATCGAGACGGTCACGAACCCGTTCACGTTCGTCGGTCAATTTGGCGTGATTGACGGCGACGCGGCCCAGTACTTCATGCGCAACCGTTGGTATGACCCCTCGTTGGGGCGATTCACACAACAAGACCCCATCGGACTGGCAGGGAACGACACGAACCTGTACAGATACGTGTTGAATTCGCCCGTACAGAATACCGATCCATTAGGGCTATTCTATCTTGGTCCATCACCAGTTCTTCCGCATGGGCCGCTTCCACTCATTCCCAAACCCCTGCCATCGGTGCCGATGCGCCCGTGGGAAATCCCGCCTGGGCGTGTCAATCCCTTTGGATGGAATCAATACTGGGGATGGGAGCACTATCGGTTCCCGGAGTACTTGAGGACGCCGAAGCCCCCAGTGCCGTTCTGTCAGGAACCCCCGCTGTCGCCTCCGAAACCTCCCCCTTTCATTCAATTTGGCGGCTGGAACGCACCAGTGACCATCGGCACGGGCGGATCCGCCTCGGGAGCGACCGTTGCGGGTGGCGTTACGGGTGGTATAGTCGTCGGCGGGATTGTCGGTTACTATACGCATCAGTACCTCGAAAGCAATCCGGACGCCACCGAATACTATACCGGCCTCTCTCTTCATCACTTGATCTATAATCCGGACTGGGTGAACGCCTTCGACACGGCGATGGACTTCTATTTCAACACGCACCAGGGCCAAGACGTTCTCAATGTCAGCGGCCGCGACCCCAACGATGTGCTCGGCCCGGCTGGCTACGGCGAAGAAGGCTATGTTGCCGACGGGACGGTCCTCGCCTACATGGTCCGTTGCGAAAACGATCCGGAGGCAACTGCCCCGGCACAGGTCGTCACGATCACCCAGCAGCTCGACGCTGATCTCGACTGGAGCACCTTCCAGTTCACTGGCTACGGCTTCGGCGGTCACGCGGCCACGATACCCACGGGCCTCCAGTCATTCAGCCAGCGGGTGGATCGGCGCGACGATCTGGGGCTCTACGTGGACGTCGACGCTCTCCTCGACCCCGAGACAGGACTTGTGACATGGGAGTTCCGATCCATCGATCCCGTTACGGGCGAACTGACCCGCGATCCAATCGCCGGCTTCCTGCCGCCGAACGTGACTCCGCCCGAGGGCGACGCCTATGTCACCTATACCGTCGACCAGCAACCCGGCCTGCCGACCGGCACCGAGAGCACTGCCCAGGCCAGCATCGTCTTTGATACCAACGACGCCATTTCCACCAACACCCACACAAACACCATCGACGCCGGCGTGCCCACCAGCCAAGTCGACTCCTTGCTTCCCCAATACTACACGGCCATACCGGTCACTTGGTCCGGCCAGGACGATACCGGCGGATCCGGAATCGCCTGGTACGACATCTACGTCTCCAGCGACGGCGCGGCTCCCGAGTTATGGCTCGCCCGCACCACCGCCACGTCCGCCGCGTACACGGGTGAGGCTGGCCACACGTACGCCTTCTATAGCGTCGCCGCCGACAACGTCGGCCATCGTGAAGCCGCACCTCCAACACCCGACGCAGAGACCATGGTCGTCGTCAATCCCTGGCATAACTACAGCAACCGGCACGACGTGAACGGCAAGGACGGCGTCACGACACTGGACGTGCTGGCTTTGATCGCCTACATCAACTCCCATCCTGGCCAGACAGCGCTGCCGGATGAATCGGTGAACCCTCCGCCGCCATACTACGACGTAACCGACGACGATCTGTGCACGACCATGGACGTATTGACCGTGATCCAATACATCAACAACAACCCACCCGGATCCGGCGAAAACGGGCTCGTGCAGTCGGCATCGCCCGTAGGTCAGGCTCCGCCTGACGAATCTCCCGCACTCCTACAAAGTCTCGCGCAGTGGCGTGGTCAGGAGACCGCGCCAGAACCTGGGGCCTGGTTGTGTGCCGGCTCTGCAAGTGTCCGCCCTCACACTGGCGAAGCCAGTGGCACTCAGGCGACCGCGGCTTCCGTCAGGCACAGCCTGACCTACAGGGAATTGGATCGGCCATGGGTACCGACTGTTGATCCCGTCGAAACGACAGACGTGCGTTCGCTCGATGCCACGTTTGCAGAAATGGAGTCCATCCTGCCGGACCTCGCCGAAGAGATCAAAGCCGCGTGGATGAAGCGATAGGAACCGGCGGCAAAGTGCGCACTCGGTCGTTACTTGAGTTCGCGGAATTCGACGGTGTTTGCTCGGTGGTGTATGAGATGCCGGGTTTGCCGCTCGTCAAGCAGCACCCAGACCTGGACCCAATCGTCCACGTTCAATGTCTCGTGGCTGATGGCTCCCGTGCGAATGTATGAAGGATAGTACAACTCCGTGGAATAGTGCAGCTTTCTCCACTCCTTCACAACCCGGTAGAACCTGACGTCAGCCAGCCGACGAAGCAAGATCGTCGCGTGCCGATAGGAAAGCGGCTTGATTACTCGTAGGGTCCAAATCAGGGCTTCTTCCCTCAGTTCCTTCGTTCTTCCGAATTCCTCCTTGATGATTCTGAAGTGTCCCGACTTCTCCAAGTCCGCGAAGTTCCCGGTAATATCGTTCAGTGGCTCGGGCAGCCGCCTGTGTCTGCTGAAGACGACCGAATTCGCTCCGCCCTCTTTCAACGTCTCGACGAGTGTCGCGTTACAAAGTATCCAAACCTGAAACCGGTCATTCAAACCTAGAGGGTCGCGGCCAGCGACTCCTGTGGCAATCCGCGCGGAATAGTAAAGCTCCGTCGCATGTAATTCCGTCGGGCTGCCTTCGCCGGTTCGGTAGAACCGCACATCGGACCAGGTACGGAGTACGGCCATTGCGTCCTCGCAACTCAGTGGCTTAACCACCTTCACAGTCCAAATCAGAGCGTCCTTCTGGAAATCCCCCGTCCTTCCGTAGATGCCTTGGATGATCTCGAAATGCCCACTGTCCTCCAGATCGGGAAGATTCCCGGTGACTTCGCTGAGCGGATCGGGCAACTTTTCCTTTGTCGCAGACTTCGTATTCTGCTCGGCCGCCGGGGCACCGCAAGCCACCACAACGACAATCCAGCCAACAAACAGGTTGTAGGTCAATCTCATATTCATCCACGAAACCTCAGTAACCGCGTGCGGGTGACGATCCGTACACAAAGCGCTCACTTCTAGCTTACCATGCGTTCCCCGTTCCTTCACGGTTCGATTTGGACAAAAATGCCGTGCAGACGGGCCGATTCTGATCTGCGCGTTGTGTGGTACCCCGCTGACTGGAGTGAGCTGTACCCTTCTGATATCATCGCCTGACGCGTGAAAGCTGCAAGAATCGGGCTGGCACTCACTGTTGCGATCGTTATCGCTCCCCGAGTCGGATTAACCTTGAAGGATCCCGATATGAACCGAACGTCACCAGTGCTGACATGGCTCACCGCCTTGTCGTTGTGGCCCACGGCGGCCTTACGAGCCGAAGACCAGCCCCAGTGGGGACAGCGTGATTCTCGGAATCTGGTCTCCGCCGAGAAAGGTCTTCCTGATGGATTTAATCCGGGCACACTGAATCGAAGAACAGGCCGCATCGACATGGCCACGACGGAAAGCGTGCGTTGGGTTGCCCGGCTCGGCAACCAAACATACGGTTCGCCGGTGATCGCGGGAGGCAAGGTATTTGTCGGCACCAACAACGAGGAGCCACGCGATCCACGAATCCAAGGCGACCGCGGCGTGCTAATGTGCTTCGACGAGAAAACCGGAGGGTTCCTCTGGCAACTGGTCGTGCCAAAGCTATACGAGATCAAATGGGCCGACTGGCATTACGTGGGCATTACTTCGCCGCCGTCGGTCGAAGGCAATCGAGCGTATTTGGTCACTAATCGATGCGAGGTAATATGCCTGGACGTGGAAGGGATGGCCAACGGCAACGATGGACCTTACACCGACGAGGGCCGTCACATGGCCCTGGCCGGTGACGCACCACTCGTTCCGGGCGACAAGGACGCCGACATCATCTGGGTGTACGACATGGTGACCGAAGCCGACGTATATCCTCACAACGCTTCAAGCAGTACGGTTCTGATTCACGGCGATCAGCTCTACGTTTGCACGGGAAACGGCGTCGAGTGGACGCACGAAAGAGTGCCCAAGCCGGAGGCACCCACTCTGATCGTGCTCGACAAGGGGACAGGCAAGCCGGTCGCACGAGATCGTTTCGGAACCGGAACGAACATTATTCACGGTCAATGGAGTTCGCCGTCGCTGGGACGAGTATCAGGTAAGCCCCGCATGTTCTTGGGCGGCGGCGATGGTTACGTCTATGCGTTTGATCCGTTGACCGCCAACGGCCGCATGGACGACAAGGTAGTCCGCCAACCGAGGTTCCTGAACAACTGCTGGATGTTCAACGGCCATCCTCTTGCCCAGACGCAAGAAGATGTTGAGGTCGAGCACGGATACGATTGTGCATCGTACGAGGTCTTTTCCATGCCGGTGTTCTACAAGGATCGGGTCTACGTGACCGTCTCGCAGGATCCGTGGTACAAGAAGGACCTCGGTTGGCTGGTGTGCATCGACGCCGGAGGCCAAGGTGACGTGACTCGATCCGGCTTGGTCTGGTCGTACAAGGATACCGGCGCCACGTTGTCTACCGTTTCGATCGTGGACGGTCTGCTGTACGTGGCGGACTACGCCGGACGGCTACACTGTCTGGACGCCGAAACGGGCGAGCGTTACTGGGAACACGACGCGGGCAGACCGATTTGGAGTTCAACCTTGGTTGCCGACGGCAAGGTGTATTTGGGAACGGGCCGCAACTTATTCTGGGTGTTGGCCCACGGAAAGCAACTCAACGTGATCAACCGCATCCGCATGCCCGAGCGCATCTACACCACGCCCACAGCCGCCAACGGCGTGTTGTACGTGGCCACGAACAAACGCCTGTACGCCATTGGCGGTAGTCGATGACACTTCTGCTTGCATCCTCCAACGAGGACGGATAAAGTAACAGGCAGCCGCTTGGCATCGTTCGATCAATTACGACCAACTTCGACACTTTTTCGAACGACGCTTCGTGTCGCCACTGCCTCAAGGCCGCCCAACCAAAACGCTCCAGCCGCAAGGAGACCGACCATGAATCGACGCACCAATCGCCGTTCGTTTTTGAAAGAAACCACCGCAGCCGGTGTCGGCTTCTGGGTCGCCGCTGGTACGACGAGCGCCCAAGACACGTCGCCCAACGAGAAGCTGAATATCGGCATAGTCGGCGTCGCGGGTCGCGGCGGGGCGAACACGAACGGAGTGGCCGGCGAGAACATTGTGGCGCTGTGTGACATCGACGAACACAGGCTGGGCAAGGCGGCCGATCGGTTCCCCAAGGCAAAGAAGTACATCGACTGGCGAAAGATGGTCGACCAGAAGGACCTGGATGCCGTAGTCGTTAGCACAGCCGATCAAGTCCACGCTCTGTGCAGCATTTGGGCGATGAATCGCGACTTGAGCGTGTATTGCGAAAAGCCTTTGGCCCATTCGGTCTACGAGGCTCGTGCGGTGCAGGAGAAGTACATAGAAAAGCGGGACCGCCTGTCTTCGCAGATGGGCACACAGATCCACGCGGGCGGCAATTTCCGTCGCGTGGTCGAGTTGATTCAATCGGGTGCAATCGGTCCGGTGCACGAAGCCCACTGCTGGTGCGGGCGGATTGGCCCCGGCGGTGAGTTGCCCCAAGGCGAACACCCCGTACCCGAGCATTTGCATTGGGATCTGTGGCTCGGCCCCGCGCCGTTCCGGCCCTACAACTCGAAATACATGCCCGGCAACATGACCTGGAACCGATATTGGGATTATGGCAATGGCACGCTAGGCGACATGGGAAGCCACGTGATTGATCTGGCTTTTTGGGCATTGAAACTTCGTGATCCGCTCACGTGCGAAGCAAAAGGCGATCCGTCGGTGGCCAGTTCCTACACCAACGCTCGTTGGATGGTCATCAACTGGGACCACCCGGCACGCGACGGCATGCCGCCGGTGAAGCTGACCTGGTACGACGGGATCCAGCGGCCGGAATCGCCTCCGGGTTTCGATCTGAAGAAATGGGGCCTGGGCATGATGTTCATCGGCGAGAAAGGCACCGTGCTGGCGGACTACGGAAAACACTTCCTGTTGCCCGAAGACAAGTTCCGCGATTTCGAGCGGCCCGAACAGTCGATTGCGCCGTCTCTCGGGCATCACAAGGAATGGATTCACGCCTGCAAGACCGGCGAGCCGACAACGTGCAATTTCGACTATTCCGGCAAGCTGATCGAGCACAACCTGTTGGGCAACGTCTCCTACCGCGTCGGCAAGAAACTGGAATGGGACTGCAAGGCCCTGAAGGCCACCAACTGCCCCGAAGCCGACGAATTCATCCGCCGCGAGTATCGCGAAGGCTGGGTCCTGGACGGCTAGCCGCACAGCCCAAGTGGACCGACTTCACCGATCTAGTGCCCGCGTTGTCGGTCGCCATACCTAAATCGTTCAACCGCAGGGCCAACGGCCTGCGCTGACCCGCCCAGACTGTCGCTCGTCCGGCCATAAAACAACCGGGAGCCTTGCAGTCTGTTTTCCAAGGCAATTACCACCGGACGGTTAACAACCGGTAGATCCAACACGACGATTGCCGCAACCGTATCGTACTCTTAGAGAACCACGGCCTTGGCATGCAGTTCACCCAAGACCCGTTTGACGCCACCAGTTTTCTCAGCCGGTGTAATCTGCGTCGCCGCACGTCCGAATCTTGACTCGGCTGCCCAAGCAAAGCCGGGCTGTCTGCTGGTGCGATACTGACTACCAGAGCAAGCATGACGAACCAAGACATCAAGCCGTATGGTCTTTCGTGCATAGTCGTTCAACTCTGCGATGGAAAACGGTAATGGAATGACACTAGAATCCGGACACGTACCAAGCAGGAACGGACCGAGATTATAGCTTCGCGTGCGACGGCTATTGAAGCCCTGCAAGCCGCTTCAATCAGCCTACGCGTGCGATTCCCTCAATCCCCGCGACTCTGTAGGATAGCCGTATCGCCACAGACACCTTTATTGCAGAAGGGCAGACGTAACATGAGATTCGCAGCAGTCACCGTTCTCTTCGTCCTGACAAGCTTGGTGAGGGCAGACGATTTTGCCGACAATTGGCATCAATGGCGCGGACCGGAAGCGACAGGCGTTTCCCGGACCGCCGATCCGCCTTTGACGTGGAGCGAGGAAGAGAACGTTCACTGGAAAGTCACGATTGAAGGACAGGGGGGCTCGTCGCCAATCGTCTGGGACGACAAGGTCTTCCTGCTAACGGCTGTCGACACCCAACGCGTCGATCCCAGCAAGACGGCTCCTGAAGATCAGACCCACGTGAACCCGTTTGGAATCAAGTACCCGAATACGTTCCATCAGTACGTGGTGCTGTGTCTTGATCGGGCTACAGGCAGGACAATCTGGCGCAGAATTGCCAAGGAACAGGTGCCGATCGAGGGGCACCATCGCGACAACGACTTCGCGTCTTCGTCGCCAACGACCGATGGTCACCGTCTGTATGTATGGTTTGGTTCGGCAGGATTGTACTGCTATTCGCTCGATGGCCAGCTGCTTTGGCAACGTGATCTGGGGCCCGCGCAGACGCGACTCAGCTTTGGGGAAGCCTGCTCACCAGTAGTTCACGACGACAAGTTGATTGTGAATCGGGACTTGGACAGCCAGTCTTACATTACGGTTCTCAATGCGAGAACGGGAGACACAATTTGGCGAAAAGAGCGTGATGAACCAAGCTGCTGGGCAACACCGCTTGTAGTGAAACATGAAGGCATCGAACAATTGATCACCAATGCTCACAATCGAGTTCGCAGCTACGACTTGGCAACCGGCGACTTGATTTGGCAATGCGGTGGGCAAGTGTCCAACGTGACGCCCTCGCCGGTCACCGATGGCGAAGCTGTCTACTGCATGAGTGGTTATCGTGGATCGTCAGCGATCGCACTGCCGCTGGTCGCGACAAGCGACATCACGGACTCGGATCAAATCGTCTGGTCGAAAACCAGGGGCACACCCTACGTTCCGTCGCCGATCCTGTACGACGGTCTCCTCTACTTCAATCAATCCAACGACGCCATCTTGTCGTGCCTTGATGCCAAGACGGGTGAGACGGTGATCGAGCGAACGCGCATGGAGGGGCTCCGCGGCCTCTACGCCTCGCCTGTGGGTGCGTCCGACCGAGTGTACATCGTCGGTCGAAATGGAGTGACGCTGGTGTTGGAGAAAGGCCCAGAATTCAAGGTATTGGCGACGAACACGTTGGAAGAACGGAGCGACGCCACGCCCGCCCTTGTTGGGAATCAGATATTCCTTCGAGGTGAGAATAGCTTGTACTGCATAGGCAAAAGGTGAGCGGTGTGTTGTTCAGGGCTGGATTAGCGTTCTCCTTGATCATCGGAATTCTGTCGCCAACGCTCGCGTCGGAGTCACCGCTCAAGCGAACGGATACTGGACTGCCGGCCGACGCCTGCGGGGTGTATGCGTGGCCCAACTGGCGTCCGAACGAAGTCAACCGCTGGACGTGTCCGTTGGCCAGTCGTTTACCTATTTCCTTTTTCGCTTCGCTTTGAACGCGGCCCGTCGCGCCTCTTTCCGTGT
>CAZUAH010000131.1:0-28913 GCA_964617665.1 uncultured Pirellulaceae bacterium | reverse complement strand
AAACAGGCAAGTTCTGGCTCTAGCGACGTAGGACTTACCGGTTGCGGCACTAGTCGTCTATTCTAGATGAACTTCGTCATGCCGGGCGTGGCGATCGGAGGAAGCTCGATTTTCGTGTTCCACTCGAGTTTCTCCGGCGTCAAACATTCCTTGGAGTTGAGTGCCTCCTCCCAGGTGATCTCCTGGCCCGTGTAGGCAGCCATCCGGCCCATGATGGCCATCAGCGTAGTATGAGCCATCCGAGTCCCATCGTTGATAGGGCGACCGGCACGAATGGACGCGAGAAACTCGTCGTGTTCGGTCTGATACATGTTGTTCCTCTCGCCTTCGTACCGCCACTCGTTTTCGCCGCTGATGACAGGGACTCTGCCGCGGCCGATCGTGCAGATTCCGCTCGCGCCGATGATGTAGTCGGCGTTTTCGTTGTGACAAGCAGATTGCGAACGGCAGCCCAGAAAGCCGCGAATTCCGCTGGCATACTCGTATGCGACGAAGCCGTTGTCAAACGTATTACCGTCGGTTGAAGACACGCGACTGCCGGTTGCCACAGCTCGAATCGGCATTTCGTCGTCGAGCCACCAGGACATCTTGTCGACGCTATGACCGCCGGACAGCAAGATAGTCACATCGCCTGACAGCCAGAGATAGTCGTACCAGTCTCGAATTTGCCATTCCACGTCCGTCATTTCCGGCGTACGCTTGCCATGGTACTTGTGCGACAGGCTGCCGCGGTAGTAAGTAGCGTAAATCGCTCGTATGTCCCCGATCGCACCATCTCGGATCTGTTGCACAACCGCTCGGTGCCGGTCGTCGTAGCGCCAACAGAATCCGGACAGGATGCCGATGTTTTTCTGCCGTGCTAGTTCCGCAGATTGCAGAACCGAGCGCACGCCCGGCGCGTCGATTGCCGCAGTGATCTCGACAAAGGCGTGTTTGCCCGCCCTGACCGCTGCCGCCAGTTGCGGTGCGCGAAAACCGGGCGGCGTTGCCAGCAGCACTAGGTCGACGTCGCTGTCGATCACTTTTTGAAACGCATCGAAGCCCAAGAAACAGCGATCCGGCGTGACCTTCACCTGTTCCGGCGATCGTTGGCGGAGAATATCCAGACTCCGCTGCAACTGGTTCTCGAACAGGTCGCCCATCGCCGTCAACGCGACGTTGCTGTCCGCGTCCAATGCCTGAGCGGCAGCGCCGGTGCCTCGCCCACCGCAGCCGATCAGCCCGATCTTCAGCGTTTCGTTGACGCCTGTGCCGGAAGCGACAGCAGGCATGGCGATCTGCGTGGTCAACACGCCGCCGACAACGCCGGTGGTGGACGATCGAAGAAACGCTCGCCGCGAGGTCGATGGCCTGTCGGTCATGGCATCATTCCTTTCTGATTCAGGCACGTGAAGAACTTAATTCAGGGAGTGAAGTTTACCACGAGCGAATGCGATTGTGTTATTGTAAGCGATATATCGTGCCGGAACTGTGCCTCGGGCAACAAGGGAAGGCAGTTTTGCGAATCGGCGAGGGACAAACGATGAACAAGAGAAGAACGACGTTCCGAACGCGCCATCTGGCGGTAGTGATGGGCCTGTTTCTCATTCTGTCACCACGGACGGCCGGGGCGGTCATTTTCCCCGGACCGGCTCCAGGCGAGGCGACCGTTCGGATCGACGCAACAACCATTGTTCTCGAGAACCATGTATTGTCCTTTGTCTGGGACATTGCGGCAGGCCGGCTGAAACCGAAATCTGTGACCGACAAGCTGTCAGGCCACACGATCCCGCTGTCGCAAACGGAGTGCTTCGAGATTGTTCAATGTGGTGCGCCGGACGATGGCCCGATGGTTCTCAAGGCCAACGATTTTGTCCTTGTCGGTGAACCGTGTCTTGAAGAGCTAACGCCAAACGTCAATTCTACGAGGCTTTCGGGACGGTCGGGCGGACGGCGAGTGATAGCCGAGTTGCGTTCGGCTGACGAGAAGCTACGAGTTCGATGGCAGGCATCCATGCGGGATGGTTCGACCTACGTGCAACAACGGCTGTGCGTGGAGACCAAGAAGGAGTCAATCAAAGTCGCCGAAATCGTGATGTGGGATCTGGCCGCACGGGGTGCCAAGATTGTTGGCAGTGTGGACGGCTCACCGGTCGTGGCAGGCAGTATGTTCTTCGCGGTCGAGCATCCAATGTCGAAAAGTCAATTGGCGGACGACGAGCCCAACGTTTCGGCGAAGCGTTTCCGATGCAGCCTACCTTTCAAGGGCGTTGCCGGTCCCGCCCGCCCGCTGGTATGCAGCTCCGTGGTTGGTGTCGTTCCCGCAGGACAGCCCCGCCGAGGCTTCTTGTACTACTTGGAACGCGAAAGGGCGCAACCGTATCGTCCACTGCTGCATTACAACAACGGATCGGAGATCGGCTGCGAGTACTGGCAACGACGAGGGCATGGAAAGCCGGGCGAAGCCGAGGAATTTCGAAAGAAGCAGGAGTCAATTTGGCTTGAGACCATTCACACCTTCGGTCGCGAACTGGTCGAAGGCCGAAAGGTCGTTTTGGATGTGTTTGGTCACGACTTCGAATGGGACGACGAGACGCTGGTCTGGAAGTTCCATTCCGGCTATCCGAACGGATTCACTCCGGCCCAACAGGCGGCGCAGTGTTACGGTGCCTCTGTGGGCGTGTGGCTGTCGCCCAACGGCGGCTATCCCGGAAAGACCTCAAGGATTGAATCTGGGAAGTCGCAAGGCTTTGAAACCTATCGACACGGCCTCGCGCTGGCCGGTCCGAAATACTACGGCCGTGTGCGCGAAGCATGCGCGAACATGGTGAACCGCTACGGCGCGAGCTACTTCAAGTTCGATGGTTTCGCTGCCGGCAACAATCAACCCGGCGCGGGCGAGTTTGGCGCGGAGGCAGAAGCGCTGTTGCGATTGATCGCAGAGCTTCGCGAACTCAAGCCCGACGTCTTCATCAATCCGTCCACCGGAAGCTGGCCTTCGCCGTTCTGGCTGCTCCACGCCGATTCCACCTGGCGTCACGGGCGCGACACGGGCCTGGCGGGCGAAGGCTCAATTCGACAGCAATGGATCACCTATCGCGACGGTCAAACCTATCAGAACGTCGTTTGCGCGGCGCCGTTGTATCCCATCAGTTCGTTGATGATTCACGGTATCTACGTCAATCATCTACCTCTCTCCGGCAACCCCTACGATCCGGCCTCACCGCGTCCAACCTACGACGTCAAAGACATCCGCGACGAAATCCGGTCGTTCTTCGGCACCGGCACAAATCTGCAAGAGTTGTACATCGCGCCCGACCTCATGGCGGCAGAGATTTGGGACGCACTGGCCGAGGCCGCAAACTGGTCTCGGCGCAACACCGACATTCTAGCCGACACCCATTGGGTCGGCGGCGATCCGTTGAAAGGCGAAGTATACGGTTGGGCTTCGTGGTCGAAGGACAAAGCCGTCTTGGCACTTCGCAATCCAAGCAAACAGCCCGCAACGATCGGTCTAGACGTCGCCGAGGCATTCGAGTTGCCAACAGGTACGACACGCAAGTACGCGCTGAAGAGCCCATGGAAGAAAGACGCGAATCGACCGGGTATCGTTGTCACGGCAGGCCGGAAGCACACGATCCAACTTGCGCCATTCGAGGTCCTCGTCACCGATGCAAAACCGGAAAACTGACTCTCCCGAAATGTGAAATGAGTCCGACAGTTCGGCCCTGCTCGACAATCACGCTCAATTCGCGTTGGCTTGTCGTACCCATTCGGGTTCTTTGTTGCTCTTCCCGTCGGTCGTAATGGCGACCCAACGGTTTTCCTGAGTGGGATCGGCTACGCAAATGTTCCAGCCTTCGCCTTCTATGCCGAGGAAGGCGGACGAGATGTCAAAGATCAAAAAGCGTCACCCCTTCCCATTTGCTCGTTGTCGGTACAGCTCTGGTCGACGACATTTCAGGATGGTGGCTCGAAGATCGCCTGCTGCCACGGGGCGGTTGAACCGGCCATACATCTTTATGCGGTCTTCGTCCGAGATGCCGCGTTTGACTGGGTCGGGGTACGTTCCGCTCTTGCGTACACCCTTCGGCCATTCGTAATAGACAGGGCGGCTATTCAAGTCGATGGTGGTCACGACCGGCGGGTTGGCCGCTCGATATTGCGACGCGGCGAGCACCATGCCCCATGGGTCCATGATGTAAGTCCGATGGTCGCACTCGGCACCGCGACCACCGGCTCGCAACAGGTAGTACCCGTTATCCACGCACCGATGGCCATCGCGAAGGCGAATCGACTCGCTGTACGGACCGGCATCCTGGGTGTGCAGCAGCACTAGATCCACCTGGCGCAAGGCAGCCACGCGGTCGATCTCGTGCTGCGAGACATCCAGGCAGATCTTGGTGCAGATTCGGCCAAAGTCCAGATCGAAAACGCCGACTTTGTCCCCGGCACGATAGTACTTCGACTCTTTGGATGTCGTTTGCGCAATCTTTGTGTACCGTCCGATCTCGTGACCCTGACGGTCGAACAAGATGGACTCGTTGAAGCCGCGTTCCAACTCGCCCCCAATCACCACGTACATTTGGTTTCGTTTTGCAGCTTCAGCAACGCGTGCCAGATACTGCTGGTTGCGCTCTTTGAACTTCTCCACTTCCTCGTCGTTACGATACCAGACGTATTCCCATAGACAGGCAATATCGCAACCTTGTTTCCCACAAGCGTCCAGTTTCGTAATCAAGCTGTCGATATTCGTATCGCACTCGATCGCCGCGGCGCGAATCACTCGCTCATTAGCCGGCTTTGGCGGGGGCGGCAACTCGCTGGCAGTGATCGACGCGTATTTGCCGTCAGTGGGGTAGCCTCCATCGCGTGGGCTGCCGCCAAGCTCGATGGCTGGAATCGCAGCGATGGCGACACCGCCCTCATGCCCCGAATCGGCCACGGTATGCCCGTCGCGGCGAAACACTTGGGCGCGGCCAAGCGGCCATGACGCGGTCCAAGAAAACCGATTTGCGTATCCTCCATAACCCTCTTTGCCCGCGTACCTTGCCACGGCGTAGCACAAGCCATTCTGAGCCGCTCGACCGCGAAGTGCATAGGTGATGTAGTGTTCATCACGAAGCGGAAACGGCTTCGTGGACCACACAACCAATGTTGCCCCGCGCCGCCGTAGCACCGTGTCGATTTCGGGGAAGAAATGATCGGTGCCGATTTTCAATCCAACGGCGCCAAAGTCGGTGGCGAAAACCGGAAGGTCATCTCCCAAACTGATATCGTCCTCGTACGGCAGTCTATGCGATTTGCGGTACTTGCCCACGATTTCGCCGTCGCGATCGCACAGGAACGAGGTCACGTAGGTCTGGTCTTCATCTTGCTCGCGAAGATTGCCAACGATGTACATCTTGTACGTGGCCGCCTTCTGGGCAATCGCGCGGGACGACGGACCGGGAATCGGTTCGGCGGGTTGATCGACACATTCTTCGGGAAGGCAGGCTAGGTCGGCGCCGAGTTGGCCTGCTTCGTCAAGTGCCATCAGCGTGTTCTGCAGCGTCCGATGACCTTCGTCCCACGTTAGCGAGATCGCCGCTACGCGGACCCTTCTGATTCTGCGAGCAAACGCTTCGGCCTCCACCACGCGGCGAGCATCGGTGGCCCCCTCGAACGCAATGTCGTCTACGACAACGTCCGCCTTTGTTCCTGCCTTGTTTGCCACGGCCACGATGACTGACTGGATCCAGCCCTTCGTTGCCTGTTTGCTCCCACCCGCGCACCATTCGCTCAAGTCTTCGTAGGCGTTGTCCAAGGCAACCTTTTGCCACTCGTCCGACGCACCCACGCTTGGTCCATGGTAGATGAAGCCGAAAGGCCAGATGCCGATCTTGATCGACACCGGTACGTTGGTCTTCACGCGAAAAGAGATCGTCTCAAGCTCCGGAACCAGCGGCACACGCTCGGGCAGGTTGTACGTCCAGTACGATAGGTTGCGTTGCACTTGGTCCGGGTATTCCGCCGAGAGGTGCGCTGCGGCAGAACCGTCCACACCGATGCCGCTCTCCACGGCATTGGAGACAATCGTCGCTGGCTTGTCGCCCCACGTGTGAACAAGCGGCGGCTTGGCGGTTTCGTTCTCAAATGACTCACGAAAGATGTCCTCTCCAGCGACGAAGGCCGACAAGCTCAGCCAAAGGGTGATGGAGATACACGTCCCGGTAGAGTTCAGCTTCATCGGACTCCTCCTGTCAGATTCTCATCGCGTCTCACCTGTAGCCCGTCGCTTTCACGGTCAATACATTATATGGTGCACGACGATTGAAAACCCTGAAAGGAGCAATCCGCTATGAACAAACACATGAATCGCCGTCGCTTTCTGGCCGCCACGTCCACCGCCGGAGCGGGCCTGTTGATCCTACGTAACAGCCGTTCGGCTTGGAGCTACCAGGCGAATGAGAAGCTAAACGTTGCACTAATCGGCTGCGGCGGACGGGGTATCTGGTTTGTCGACACCATTCCCAAGATGGAAAACGTCGTTGCCCTCTGCGATGTGGACGACCGAAAGCTGGATGAAACGTTCAAACGCTGGACGCATCTCGCCGCGCGGTTCGAGAAATCGCCGCATTCTTGGGAACAGAAGGCGGCCGTGGAATACAAGCGACTGTGCCAGTCGAGACCGAAGACTCACAATGACTTCCGCAAGATGTTCGACGACATGGCAGGCGAGATTGACGCAGCGGTTGTGGCCACGCCCGACCACTCGCACGCGGTGGCATCTGCGGCCGCCATTCGGGCCGGCAAGCACGTCTTTTGCGAAAAGCCCCTCACTCGCACGCTGCATGAATCACGTGCCGTGCGCGAACTGGCTCGCGAGCACAAAGTTGCCACGTCCATGGGCAATCAGGGCACTGCGAGCGGTCAATTTCGCCGGTCGTTGGAGCTAATTCGAAATGGAACGCTCGGCGAGATCAAAGAGGTCCATGTTTGGAATACCGGCGGAGGTGCCAATCGCGACAAGAAGCCGGAGGGCGAAGATCCCGTGCCTAGAGGTTTCGATTGGGATCTGTGGCTCGGTCCAGCGGGCGACCGGCCCTACAATAATCTGTGGGTGCGGCGGCACCTGTGGCGCGAGTTTGGAACCTGCCAACTTGGCAATTGGGCCAGCCACACAGCAAACCTCGCTTTCATGGCACTGAAAGTGCACGACTTGTGGCTAGCCGATTCGTCGCAACAAACGCGGCCCATCATCCGCGTACAGGCTCAATCCTCGGGAATCAACCGGCTGTCGTTTCCTCGTTGGGAGATCATCAAGTGGGAGATTCCCGCTCGTGCCGAATTCCCACCGATCGCAATCGCCTGGTACAACGGTGGCGCTCCTGGTGCCAAGGAGACCATCGGGCCGTTGATGAGTGACACGGGCCGGACCAAGCAGGAACAGAAGAACTTGGAATTCGCGGGTGCTATGATTGTCGGTGCCAAGGGCTGGATTCATTCGACGGGGCACAACGCAACGTTTCGCCTGTTGCCGGAGAATCAGTTCCGCGATATCGACCGGCAGAGACCCGTCGAAGTTGATCCGTCGCGCGGCCACGAGCGAGACTGGTTTGATGCCTGCCGGGGCGGCAAGCCAGCGTGGGCGAACTTCGACTATGCCTCGGCACTAAACGAGTTTCTCATGCTTGGCAACATCGCCACTCAGTTCGACGAGAAGCTTGAATTCGATCCGGTGGCGATGAAGATTGTCAACAACAACGAGGCTGATGCGCTACTGCGAAGCGAGTACCGGGAAGGGTGGCGGCTCTGAGCTTTGTACGGGCATCGGCTCGTCTGCCCAACAACCGAGCCTTGGTTCTACAAGAGTCCAGTCGCGCGCGACACGGCGCGAAACGAGTCAGCGCACTCACGTGTCGCAGTCCGACCGTCTCTTGCGGCCTCGCGCAGCGGTCCGAGTTGTTTCTCGTTTTCGTGTGCCCAAGGCAGTGGCCCAATCCTCGTCGTCTAACTGGCCCGATTTCCGGTAGATGATCTTCTCGCCGGTCTTGTCGATGATCGCCGTAGACGGGTACTGCTTGACCTTGAAGACGTCAGCGACCCGTTTTCCATAGTCGGTCGTCACATCGACGTGACAAAGCACATAGTCTTCGAGTAATGCCGCGTTCTCGAGTTCAAGGGTGGCTTCCGCTTGTTGGGATTGGTCCTGCGATTGCGACGGATCATCTATCACGATCAGTAGCGGCTTCTGTAGTTCTTTTGCTTCTTCCAGCGCAACCGCGTAATCGTCAACCCAGACTACTTCTTCAGTATCAGGTGTTGGCGCGCTGGCAACCATCGCCAACGTTATCAGCAGACAATTCATCATCAAAATCCTTTCCGTTCTTGTCGGCGGGCCGTTTGATGCGAAGCCTCGACCAACATCCATCGCGCAGAGAGAACTTAGGGAGGCCAATCGGGGATACCCAAAGGTAAGACCGTCGGGTGGGAGTGTTAGCTCTTCGTGGCTGGTTAGCTGCACATGGTATCGGTTGGGCAAGTCAAGTCAACGGGGCACATCTCTCCGAAAATGAATCGAGATCTTGGACTCCTTCTGATGTCCGGCATTGACCAATACAATTGACTTCTTTCCTGCCAACTCTGTATTGCCATGACCGAAGGAGTATCAGATGCCGACCATAGAATGGGTCGTTTCTCCAGCAAACAACGGTCGCTTGGGCTCCGCCAAGACATCCCCCCACCGTTGGACGTGCCTACGCGCATGGGGATTGCTCGTCATCCTGCTGGCGGCAATGTTCGCCTCGAATCTACCGGCCGGCGAGCCGTTGCACACGTATGACGGCAAACATGACATCAGCCAGATTCGTATGACCGTGGTCTATTTCGTACCGCAGGACCGCACGCCATTGCCCGACTGGAAAGAACGAGTGGCGTACTTCTGCCGTAGGATGGAACGGTTCCACGAGCGCGAACTGCAGGGACAGTCGAGCCTGAAAACCGTAACTCACCCCCAACCATTCATGTCCGCCAAGGATTGTGCCGCCTTGCGCGCAGGTGACCCCAACTTCATCTTCTTCCAAACGCTGCGTGAGGTAGAGGCCGCCTTGCCTGACAGCGTGAACACAAACGGAGCTTATCCTATTTTGCTGGTGTTGAGCGACATCAACTGGCGCGAACTCGAGGATTTCTACCGGATTCGCATTGTGGACGGCCAGCCACAGTTCGAGGGCCAAATCATCGGCAATCGACACTTCCCAGGCGCGGCGTCTGGCGGGGCACGGTCGTTGTATTGGCCCAATCGCGGCGTCGGTTGGGGGCTGGTCAGTGCCGACGGCTGGCGTGTGCCGTACAGCGGTTCGGACTGTGTTGCCTATCACGAAGGGGTTGGGCATCCGATGGGGCTGCCGCACCCCGAACCGGGAAACGGATCGGTGATGAGCCTCGCACAGTACCGCTTCTGGCTGAATCAGAGTTGGATTGACGAGGACCAGAAAAGGAAGCTTGGATGGAAGCCGGGCGCCGACGTCGATAACGCGAACAGCCAGCTCTTTTCTGCGTTCACGGCAATTCCCGATCCATTGGTTCCGAAGCCCGGGCAAAGAGTCTCTCTGCGGATGGCTTGGCCGGAAATGGCGAATGTCAAGCAACTTACGGTTCGTCTGCAGACGGCTTTGTTCGGCCCATGGCACGAAATCCCCTGCAATGTCGCAGGGGCAGCCCCGGAAATCGTCGCGCTCGGAAGTTTTGACCGGCCCGTCCCAATCAGCTATCGCGTCAATGCCGTGTTGGAGGACGGTCAAGACGTCGAGTTGTGGGGCTATTTTCAGATCCGAACGGCACCCGATGCTATGCCGCTTCCGCCGCCCTCGACAACTGCCCCGCCTCATCGGGATTCGACATCGCCCGTTCGCTGGGACGAGACCGTCGATCTCTTGTCACTGATTGATCCAAAGCGTGATCGCGTGGTGGGCGACTGGAAGATGCAGAATGGGTGTCTAGAGTCCAACAAGCAGTATGGGGCTCGCATCCAAATCCCTTACCAGCCGCCACGCGAGTACGTAATGACCGTGATCGTAGAACCGCTGGATGATCCAAATGGCCTGATCATTGGTCAGCGGTCCGGCGACCGTCGCTTCTTAACGCTATTCAACTTCGTCCGTGAAGGCCAGCCGCCTGCCAGCGCGTTGGAAGACATCGACGGGTTGAACGTCGGCCGAAACGCCACAACCGTACGCGCGAAGTTGCTCGAGAAGAATCGCCTGTCGGCCATCGTGTGCACGGTTCGCGAGAAGGGCGTTACCGTAACCTGTGACGGGCGTTCATTGATCGACTGGCACGGCGATTCCTCGCGGTTGAGCCTGTCGGCCTACTGGCAAACGCCAAATCGAAAGACGTTGTTCCTGGGAGCTTACGATTGCCGCTATCGTTTTCATCGTGTAACGCTCGCGCCCGTCACCGGCAGAGGCGAACCGCTTGAAACCGCCGAGCAACCCGCCAAACCAAAGCCCAAGAAATAGGATGTGCCTGCCATGCTTCGAGCACGATGGATACTGCCGTTTGCAGGAACGTTGATAGTCTGCTCCACCACTGCAGCGTTCGACGGCCACAAAGTGGCGAAAGGACCGTTGAGCGTGACGATCGCTGAAATCCCAACGGTCACAGCGTACGAAACTCCGCAACAAGTCGAGGTTGTTTTGCGCAATGCCGCTGACTGTCCTCTGGATGTGGTCGTGGAACTCAAGAATCTGGTGGACGAATGGCGAGTCGTTGGGGACTCGCGGCGTCGAGTAACGCTCGCGGCAAGATCGGACGCTCGAGCACGATTTGAAATCGCCGCCGGTCGCGAATGCCACTCGGCCCACTATCCAGTGCACGTCTATGCAACGTTCAAAGTTTCCGAGCAAGAGGTAGTTGCACACGCAGTGCGCATCTTTCAGACTGACTTTCCGATTACTGAAGAAGCCGCAGCGCCGTCAACCGAATTGCCGCTGATGGTCGTTCCGAAAACCGGCGCTCTGCCGCTGGCAACCACAACCGCGCACCGAGTCTGTTGGTCGTATTATGATTCACCGGAATCGACGTTGCCCGTCGGCTGGCACGGCAGCGAGCCGACCAGTCGAGCGAGCTTCCACCGTGGCCAGACCACGCGCGGAGAAACCAGGCAGTCGATCCAGATGCATCCGCCGTATCTTCCCGGCGGCGGGCCGATCTTCGCCGAGTATCGTTTGCGGCTTCCCGACACGAAACCGCTTCGGATGACCTTCTTCAATGCCATCCGCGATCACCATCCGCCCGAGCCGCCCAGCGACGGCGTAACGTTTCGCGTTTGGGCGGGCGACAAGATGCTGTTCGAGCGACACACCGATGCAAAACGGTGGATGGCCGGTGAAGCGGATCTAAGCCAGTTTGCCGGTAAGGAAGTTATCCTGCGGCTGGAAAGCCACCCGGGTCCCAATCGCAGCACGACTTGCGATTCGTCGTACTGGGGTGATCCTGCCGTCATCGCTGGACTTCAACCCAAGCAATTGTCGACCGATGAAAGGACGCAACTCGCCGTCCGTGCCGTGAAAGCGCTGGCCGATGGCAAACCGGTTGGTGAACACTGCTACGTCTTCGATTTGGAGGGCGATTGTCGCGCAGCGATTGCTCTCGGACGTCACGGTCTGGCTGACGCAGCGATTGTAGTCGGCTCGGGCGACCGCGTTGTGTCGTTCGACGGTTTCCAATTGTCCGTCTTGGATCAATCCATCGGGACGTGGCCGTCGGGGGTCCATACAGACAGCGTTCGAACGGATTTCGACAATACCGGTCGCTTAAAGATCATTCACCGGCTGCGTCACAACGACCAATCGTTCGACTTGACCGCCGAGCTGTGGCCCGAGTCTGCCGGATTGCGAATGAAGATCGCCTGCCCGGAACGCATTACCGATCTTGCACTTGGTCCGGCCAATCAGAAGGCTCCTCGCGTGTATTACGGCCACGGGTTCTGTATCGTTGAACCTGAGGCATTTCGAGCCTCGGGCGGAGGGCACAACCTGTCGACCAGCCACGTTGGTTTCGACTTCGACAGCGGCGTGTCGCTACTGATCGCCTGCGATACACCGCCCGACTACCTGCAAGTCGATCCGGCGCAGAATCTCTACACGCTGCACGCACATCCGGATACGATGTTCACGCTTGTGCCAAGCTTGAACGGCGCAATCGACTGTGCGCTGAAATACCGGCCGCTGTATGACAAAGAACCTTCGGCCGGCCTCGCTCGCAAAGCGGGACGCTTCTGCTTCGATATCTGGGGCGGGGGATATGCCGACGACGCTGCACGCGTGCGTCGGTGTTTCGATTACGGTCTGACCGATTCGCTGGTCATCATGCATGTCTGGCAGCGTTGGGGATACGACTATCGCTTGCCGGACATCTATCCACCAAATTCTCAGTTGGGAACGGTCGAAGACCTGCAGAGCTTCTCGCAGCTTTGCACCGAGAATGATGTGCCCTTCGGTTTGCACGATAACTACATTGACTTCTATCCGGATGCCGACGAATTCAGCTACGAGCACATCGTTTTTACGCCGGATGGCCGGCCTCAGAAGGCCTGGATCAACACTGGACGCGACGCTCAAAGCTATCGCTGGCGCCCGGACCGCATCCAGCCGTTCGTCGAACGCAATTTGCGATTGATCCATCCCAATGTGCCGCAGACAGCCTACTTCATCGACGTATTCACCTCGGCCAACAGTTTTGATTTCTACGACCGGCAAGGCGGATTTCATTCGAACCTGAAAACGCGTCGCGCCTGGGGCGAAGCGTTTGCGTGGATTCGTGATTTCCTTGGTGGCAGTGCCCCAATGTGTTCCGAGGCCGGCGGCGATCACTTGATCGGCTATGTCGACGGTTCGGATTGCCAATTCCTGCAAATCAGCCCTCAGTCGAAGCGGTTCAACATCAGAATTCCCTGCCAGAATTGGGAACGAGTGCCGTGGTTTGACGCGGTGAATCACACGCGGTTCAGTTTGCACGGCGTTGGGTATTCGGGTCGCTATCAAGGCGGACGGTCGCGACCGTTGCATGGTATCGAAAGCGACGACTACACGAGCGCCGAGGTCCTAACTGGCCATGCGCTGATGATCGACCGCAGTGGCCTGGTCCACGGGTCCGTTCGCAAGTACTGGCTGGCCCAAGACTTGATTCGAAGTCTGGCAACGGATGAAATCGCGGACTTCAAGTTTGCCGACGGCGATATTCACCGGGCAATCGTCACCTGGAAATCCGGCGCTCGCGTATTCGTGAATCGAAGGGAAAGCGACTGGACAGTTTCCGGTCGCACTTTGCCCCAGTACGGCTACCTTGCGACAAACGGCGACATTGAATCTAGCATCGAACGAATTGACGACGTGGTCGTCGAGCGGTCTCGTGCGAAAGATCGGTTTTACGTCAATGGACGCGGCTACTTGCCCAATCCACCGTTGCGAATCCGCCCTTCAGCCGAACGTGTCGAGTACCTCGGCAATCGACGCTTCAAGCTGCTGGTCAATTGGGACGCCAAACAACCGGCACCGAAGGACCTCACCGTCTTTATGCATTTCTTCAAACCGCAAGTATCGCGTTTGGTGCTAACAGGCTTCTACGGCGGTGGCGGCAAACCGACACCGCCTACGAGCAAGTGGCAAGGCCGAGTGACCACGGGCGAGAACTGGACGATGACATTGCCGGAAGACTGCCCGCCCGGCGAATATGACATCCTGGTTGGCCTATACGATCAGGGATCGCGGGGCCAGCGTTATCGACTGGTTGGTGACGAAGATCCCGAACGACGCTACCGGATCGGCAAGTTGGTCGTCGAGGGCAAAGGCAAAGACGTCGCCGCAATTCGTCTGGAGAAGGCGAACGACATCTCCGCGCTGGCCTCACGCCTAGAGCCGAACATAACGCCCGTCGATTTTGGCGTGGCGGAGACTACTGGTGGCTTTCGTTGCCAAATCCTCGGCGATCACCTGCTGGTGACTCCGTTGCCGGACGCTGACGCATTTCCCGTGACTTTGCGTTTGGACAAGATTCTGGGGCGCCGTGCGCATGTGAGCGCCGTTCATTCAGTCGACACTGATGGATCAGAGATGGGGGACACTGAATTCCAGTTTTCCAATCAGAGACTGCAGTTTGAGACTGCCCAAGACGACTTCGGCTATCGCATCGACTTGCAGCGTCAGGGCAAAAACTAGTCGCGCCACTGCATCACGACGGTGTCGGATCTTGTCTTGCAGACAGTCCCTGCTGACATATTGGCCGTGCCTGGGCTCGGAATGATGCGTTGATAAAGGTGCGATTGTTCAGGAGCCCGCACGCCGCGACTCAGAAAGCATCTTGCGAGACTACCTCGCCGCCGTCCCGTGTTACCAGAGACGCAAATACTTTCGCGGACATTTCGTCCGCCAGAAAGTGAACACTGTTGTCTGCAAAGAAGCACTGAATGCCCCCCGAGTGGAACGAGAATGCTTCGTTGTTGTTCGTGCAGTTGATAGCGCAGGCGCCAGGCGCAGTCAATCCGTCAGCGGAAGAACCGTGGAAACGAACCATACTATTCGGATCGGCCCAACCTGCTCCTTGAACGCGTCCGCCGACAACGCCATCAGCCGTGTGAAACACCGGGCGTCCCACGTCCTCGATGAATACGAGTGTGCTGGAGCGCCCGTCGCGGATATCCTGTACACGAATCCACCTGGGTCTCGGAGTGGCTGTTAGATCCAATAAAGGCATTACGCCACCGAAGGATTTCGGCTGTGGGATGAGACTAGCCGTCACGAGGGAATCGTCGACGTAGCCCACTGGTGCATAGTCGGAAATGGCCGCTTGGCCTCCGGACGGGATCGTATCCAGACGATCCTCGTCCCCCGGCGTCGAAGGACAAGTAACAAGATCCAGAGCCGTTGTGATTGCCTCCTGATTGCTCGCGTGGTTCCAAGAGACATTCCAGTTGTATATCGATGCGATGCTCCCCTCCTCCATGTAAGTCAGCAAAGCCGGTGCCCAACCGTGCTGCGTCCGACCACCCAGACTGCCAGGCGGAAAAACTTTGTATTGGACATGGTACTGTTGGACAGCAAAAGCGATCTGTTTGAGGTTATTTTGACAATCCGCACGTCGCGCCGCTTCGCGCGCTGCCTGGATCGCGGGAATTGTCAAACCAACCAGGATGCCAATGATTGCGATGACTACAAGCATCTCGACGAGTGTGAATCCCGTTCGTCGTAATCGTTCCGCATGAGACATGATGAATGGCTCCTTTGAAAGACAAGTGCTCTGCAGACCCAGCCAAGGCCCCAGAGAAGATATGTGATAAGAGTCGCCTCGTTCCCTATTCACTATTAGACAACGTTACGAGGGGAATTTCCAGAGCGTTTTCAAGAATGGCGTTGCTGTCGAGGGTTATGGCCCCGCGAGAAAGTTGGCTATTGCCTCGGAAGTACGGAGATATCGATTGTGGATTCGAAGTTCCTTGACTCTGCCGCGAAATGACGGCGAAAGCCGAATTTCGCCAGAACCGGATACGTCGCCCAAGACGCCCGAATAGCGGTGCCAGCCGTACGCGCGTGCGTCGCTGCCGTCCGCCAAGACGCCGTCGACCACGAAACTGATGATTCCCGGGCCGGCGTCCACGATCGCCGCAACATGGTGGAGCTTTCCGGGCGATAGTACATCTGGATCGCATACCCACGAGGCTTTCGAGCGGCCATCGTTCAATTCGATTCGGATCGTGTTCGAGTCGGCCGTCACAAGCGCAAGTCCAACGCCGTCGTCCGTGCGCGAGTCCACAATCACTTGATCGGCCGCCAGATCATCGATCTGCAACCAGAGATCCAGCGCTATGCCGCCGCACTCTTCCACGTCCAGCGGCTTTGGCAGTTTGGCCGTGCCGGCCCCGATCGCTTGACTGTCAAGTTCTACTACCAGACCGTCTCGCGCGATCTCGTTCACCTCTCCCTGCGCCCACATTGCTTCCAGCAAGCCCTTGTCGATTTCGTGCACGCGAGCGACCGTCTTCTGGGTCTCCGTCACCCAATAGCGTCCGTCTTGCTCGATCAGATCCGGATAACTCATCTTCATGGCCGGGTTCGGATCGTAAAGCAGAATCTCGGGTTGCGACCAGTGAATGTAACCGTCACGCTCGATGCCACCCGAAATCCATGCCGGGTTGCGGCCGGTCCATCCGCTTCGGCTGGCGTCGCTGTGGTTGTGATACCAGAACAGGTACTTGCCGTTCTCGGTGCGCCATATGCGCGGGCACGCTCGGGGCGTCTTCATTTCTCGGCCGTCTGGCGTGTACGTCGCGTGAACGGGATGAGTCCACGTATGTCCGCCATCTCGACTATACGAGTGGAAAGGATAGCCGATCCTTGTTCGGTACATGCAGTAAAGCGATCCGTCGGACAAGGCGACGATGTTCTGTTCGGCGTGGACATCGCCGTATTTCAAGTCCTTCAAGCCATGTTCGCCGTCGGGCAGTAGTTGCCAATTGATTTTCTCCGGATCCGGCTCTTCGAGGATGTTGTCCGAACGATAGAACCATCCTTCCGATTTGTCGACTATCAACGCGCCGCAGCGGCTGAATGCAAACCACATGGATGTGTCGTGAACGATCGGCTTGCCGATGCCCCAGAAGATCTGATGTGCGCCAGCAAAGGTGTTCGTGTGATCCACCGGCGCGGGCGGCAACGGTAGGCGATAACGTTCCTTGGACCAGGTGCGACCGCCGTCGTCCGAGTACTTGTAACAGTACCAGCCGACCGTATCGGTACGGATCGGTTTGTCTTCCCAGGTGCGTAAGTGCTCGCCGTTGTAGGTGTAGAGTCCATAGACACGTCCGCTGGGCGTGATCAGTGGCATGACCCAACTCGCTTCGGGCCCGTCGGACGGTTCGATGTCGATCAGTGGCGACCACGTACGGCCCTGATCCTCGCTGATTGTGGCCACGATGTGTTGTCCATGGTCTCCCTCGCGGCCCGGCCCGGTGGTCATGGTGCACAACCAGTTGCCATCCTTGGTGATGACCGTGTACGGTTGGTCGCAATACCCTTCGTCAGGAATCCGATACCCGGCACGGATGTTGCGCGGGTCGCGACGTGGCGGAGGCGGGGCATCGGGACACAGTCCACGGACCTCGGCGGCGGTCAACGCTCGGCCATATATGCGTACATCGTCGACCGAACCGCGAAAATAGCGAGAATGCCCCGTTCCGTCGAATTCACGTCCCATCACCTGGCTGATCAGCTTGATTGGGGCGGAGTACTGCAACAGATCGCCCATGTCCTCCTGGACACCGTTGGTGAACAGCTCCAGCGTTCCTGCAGTCGTGTCGGTGACGATGGCGATGTGGTACCAGACATCGTTCGCCAATCGCGAACTGCTCAATCGCCCACGACGCGAGTCCCCCATGTGCAGATGCACGTCCACAACGCCACGTTTGAGCGGAATGTGAAACACGCCTTCCTCCCACCCGTCGCTGGTAACCAGTCCTTGCCAGCCTCCGGTCCGGTCCACGTCGTGGGTCTTCATCCAAAAGGCGATGGTCGCGGCTCTGTGCTCGCCCAAATCGCCAAGTTCGGCGTAATCATCCTGCCCATCAAACATCAGCGCACCGCCAACCCGGCCTTCCGTTTGAACTGCCCCGTGCACCTTCGCATGTTGTCCTTTGCCGGAGGAGTCCTCGGCAACGTTGCCCTTGATCGAATCGAACGTCCAATGTCCGAGCAATTCGCGTTCAGCGGCCAGACTTGACGTCGGCAGAAGTAATGACATCGTCAGCATGCCCAGAGCCGTCGCTGCGATACGTGATTGCATTAGCGCACCTTCGTCGCAAGAGATTCGACAGAAATCCGCCACCCTGTTCGTGTGTCATTCCCCCAGCCGGATCAAATAGCACTACAATGTTATCACATCGTCGGGCCTACTGGTAACGACGTACGCCTCGCGAATTGGTTTGATGCGACACGACGGCAGCGATTGAAGAGGAGGTGCAAGAAATGTATTGCCAGAAAACAAACACGTACTTGTCGCTCGTATTGGTCGTCTACCTGGCTGCAACCAGTATCTCGTTTGGCGAGGACGTGGTGTTGCGGATCGCGACGTTTCAATGTGACGTGACTCCGCCGTTGGGCCAGCCAATCTACAGCAGCTACCGTCCGTTGGCCACAATCGAACACCCGTTACTGGCCAAAGGAATCGTGATTTCCTCCGGCGAACGGCGATATGTGCTGTGTGTGCTGGACTGGTGCGAAGTGTGCAATTCGTCGCATGCCCTGTTCCGTTCGTTTCTGGCGGAAGCCGCGGGGACCGAGGCACCCTGCGTGGCCGTCCAAACCGTGCACCAACACACAGCTCCGATGGCCGATGCCGCCGCCATGCAGCTGCTAGATTCGATCGAGAATCCACCGCCGCATCCGGCCCCGGAAGTGATCGAGAAGGCAGCACGACGCACAGCCGAGGCCTTGCGTGAATCGCTGAAACGAATGCAGCCAGTGGATCGAATCGGTGTGGGGCAAGCGCTGGTCAAGGGCGTCGGTTCCACACGCCGAGTTAAGACAGACGACGGCAAAATCCTGGTTCGTTGGAGCCGCTGCACCGACCCGAAGTTGCGAGCAATGCCTGACGGCCGGATCGATCCTTACGTGAAAACAATCACATTCGCCTGCGGCGACCGACCTTTGGCGCGTCTGCACTACTACGCAACACACCCGCAGAGCTTCTACGGCGATCCGCGTGCCAGTTATGACTTTCCCGGCATCGCTCGACAAGCGATTGAAAAGGAAGAAGGCGTGTTTCAGATGTACTTCACCGGCTGCGGTGGCAATGTGACGGCAGGCAAGTACAACGACGGGTCGCGCGAGGCCCGCGATCGTTTGACCACGCAATTGCTGGCTGGCATGAAGGAGGCCGCGAGCGCGACCGAGTACGAGCCGATTCGGTCACTCCAATGGCGCACTGTCCCAGTCAAACTGCCGCTGCGTGAGGATCGTGGCTTCACCGCGAGAGATTACCGAGCGAGAATGCTGAATCCGAATGCATCACCGTCCGCACGAATCTACAACGGCGCCATGCGCGTCGTGGCCGCCCAGCGTGCAAACGTGCCGTACGTGTTGTCGTCCCTACGAATCAACAAAACGTACATCCTGCACTTGCCGGGCGAGTGCATGGTCGAATTCCAACTGTTTGCCCAACAACAACGACCCAGTGGATTTGTGGCCGTCGCCGCATACGGTGATTGTGCGCCGGGCTACATCTGCACCGAAGCCGCATTCGCCGAAGGCGGCTACGAACCCCGCGACGCAGGCGTCGCGCCGCAGTCCGAAGCGATAATGAAACAAGCCATCCGCCGACTTTTGGGACTTGAGTGACACATTCTTGCGCAAGAAAATACGTTCCGCGGCGTCAGAATCTGACAACTGCCGCGGAACGCAGGGGTGCAGTCGGTCGGTTTGTGTCTATCCTTACTTCTTGGCCTCGACCTTTTTGTCGACAGGCTTCTTGGGTTTGCTCTTCTTATCCACCGGCTTCTTCACCTCCGCCTTCTTGTCGGCGGGTTTCTTCTTTTGCTTTTTCGCCGATGGTTTCTTCGCTTTCTGTTTCTTCACCGCTGGCTTTTCCTGCGCCTGCTTCGCCGCCTGAAATGCTCTCTTGCGAGCTTCCTGAATGCGTTTGGCGGCATCGGGATGCCGTTTAGTGAATGACGCTTGCATGTGCTGGCGAAGTGCTTCGCCCGCTCGTTTCAACTCGTTCGTCTCAAGTTGCCCGTCCTTGTTGGCGTCGACTCGTTCGAAATGTCGCTTGAGCAGCTCCGGAGCTTCTTCTTTGCTGAGCTTTCCGTCTTTGTTCTTGTCGGCTGCCTTGATGCGGCCCATCATCGCTTCGGGCCCCATCGGTGGTCGCTTCATGGCCATCGGACCGCCGGGACGACGCATCGGTGGCCGAGCGTGGGCCATCCGCGCTCGCATCGCCATGGCCCGGGCGGCTTGAATTCGCGCCTGTGGTGGCCGTGGTGCGGGCATGCGTGCCGCGCGAGCGTGCGCAGCTTTGGCCCACGGAGGCGGACCTTGGCCCGGACGCTGGACGGTCGCGGGCCGACGCTGCGGCATCCGTCGTTCGTGTACCGCCTTCATTCCAGCCGTGAATTCTTCGAGAGACAGCTTGCCATCCTTGTCACGATCCATGTGTTGGAAAACGGCTTTCGGATCGGGCAGCGGTCGTTGTGGTTGAGGGCGATGGCCGGCACTGGGGTGCGGTCCACGGTGCCCTGGCGCGCCGGCCGTTGGGCCTGGACGCCCTTTCCAACCATCACCGCCTCGTTGGGGACTCGGGCGCTGCGGCTGGGCCTGTGGGCCGGGACTTGGCCTGCGGCTGTGCCCCGTAGCCGGTCCAGGTCCGGGACCACGTTTGGGACCAAACTGGCTAATGGCCGCTCGGAATTCCTCGGCCGTGATCGTTTTGTCTGCGTTCTTGTCGGCCCGTTTCAAGAGGCCCTTGACGAACTCAGGCGCTGCTTCCGGAATCTCGTCCGCCGTCACCTTGCCGTCTTGATTCTGGTCTAGACGTTTCAACATCATCTCCGGCCCGTGAGGCCCAGGACGCTTCTGGTCCTCGGCCGTCACCACACTGCAGAGGACGGCGACCGCTGTGGCGGTCGACAACATTGGCACCAATTTCTTCATCGCTTCTGACTCCCTGGTACTGTGGATCGAGGTGGAGAAACTCCGCTACTGTCAGAATAAACAGCACAGACCGCCAAATGTTCCGCTAGCGTATGAGGATTTCGCTGGTTTTGGCCACCGAAGGCCCTGTCTCCCCAATACGGACCACATGTGACCTAGCAAAGCACAAGTTGGCCACCATCTTGTGGGTGAAGCGTGGATGCATAGGATATGTGCTTGCAGTTTCATTGGCTTGCGCAACGAGATGACACGATGTGGCCCATAATCCTGATCGCTATCTATTGCTTGCTCGTCGCTTTGGCGTCTCTCGCCGGCGGCATCCTGCCATCAAAAATGCGGCTGTCGCATACGGGCATGCAAGTGGTCATGAGCTTTGTTGGCGGTTTAGTGCTGGGTGTTGGCTTGCTTCACCTACTGCCACATTCGTTCGCACAGACGGGATCCCTGGACCAAACCGTATATGCAACGTTGGCTGGGCTGCTGACCATGTTCTTCCTGATTCGGATCTTCCATGTTCACCAGCACGGTCCGGTCGAGCAAGCGGAAACGTGCGGCCACAGCCATTGTGAAGAGACCGCAGACCACAAGGACCATGCCCATCACGACTATCCGACCGATGGCGAACGTTGCGTTGCGCATCGCCATCGCTACAGCTGGCTCGGACTATTCGTCGGGTTGGCGTTGCATACCGTGATCGACGGAATGGCGTTGGCGGCCAGCGTGTCGGCCGAAGCTCACGAGGCGACTGCAGGGGTATCGCTGTTCGGCATAGGCACATTTCTGGCCGTGTTTCTTCACAAGCCGCTGGACGCCATGTCAATCACTACGGTGATGGCCGCGGGTGGTTGGTCGATGCGGACCCGCAACATGGTGAATCTTGGCTTTGCCTTGATGTGCGCTGTTGGCGCGGCTGGATTCTATCTGGGCATCCAGCAATTCGCGGACAGTCAGCAGGCGATTCTGGGATGGGCACTTGGATTCGCAGCCGGCGTGTTCCTCTGCATTTCGCTTGGAGACATCCTGCCGGAGGTCCAGTTCCACGCGCACGACAAAGTGAAGCTGTCCACCGCCTTGGTCCTGGGTATCGCTTTAGCCTACGCGATTGGCTTCCTCGAACCGGCTCACCAACACGGCCATCCAGCGCTTGAGACAAACGGCCACGAAGTTCACGCTGAAGACGAGAGTCACACCGAGCACGACCCTCACGCTGGGCACGCACACTGACCACCTTTCCGTGATCTCGGACACTGTGAACTGACTTGCGGAACGATCGACCACTGAGAAGGCTTGCCCAATCAGCCGATCATTTCGGCGTACGCGGCCTTCACCTCGCCCCAGAGCGAGGGCGAGACGTCATGCGGATGTCCAGCGATCAGCCGTTGCAGACACTCATCCGGCGAATCATCGTGAAGAAACGCTAGAGTGGCGGCAATGATCGCCGGCGAACGGCTCATGCCGGCGGCACAGGTAACCAACGTAGGCACCTGTTTCCGAATTAGCGAGGCGGTCGTCTCGATGGCGGCCGTAACCACTTCCGGAGTGTTTCCCGCACCGTCGACGAGCGGAAAGCGGCAATATATCAAGTCGCGAGTCAGATGTGCCTGCAACTCTTCGACCGCCAAATCCACAAGCGCCGCGATGCCCAGTTCGTACAATCGACGAGGCTCACGATCCAGCGCGTTCCCAAGCCAGAGTTGCTGTGGGATTATCTCTCGCATCGTGAAGACCTCCAAAGAGGTAACTTGAGCGCGTTCGGGATAACAGTAGCGTTTTTTTCGCCGTTTGGCCCTTTGATTCACAGCGCCGCAGACGCTACACGTCCGTGCGACACGCACTAATGCTCGACCTTCTCCCAGTACTTCTCAAATGCTCCCTCCACATGGAAGTCCGGACTGTTGTCCAAGTCGTGACACTCCATGCACTTCTTCTCGGCCTGCTCCCCCAGTTTCATGTCCTCTCGCAGTTTTTCCATTAAGTCGTCGTCTTCCCCGTCAACCTCTGCGTCCACATGCGCCGACCCAGGGCCGTGGCAGTTTTCGCAACCCACGTTCTGCATTGCCGGCGTTTCGTCCAGGCCGAGATATCCCGATTTGTAGGGCAGATAGCTCTGGGGGCTCCAGCCGGTCACATGGCAACTGATGCACTCCGGATCCAGATGCCGTGGAATCTCGCTCCGCTCACCGGGGTGAACAAGCGAATCCAGAGCTTCGGCATGTGGCGTGTCCTCCCAAATCTCGTATTCCTCTTCATGGCAATCTTCGCAGGCCTCTGATCCGACGAACGTTCGGCCGCTGGGATGTGGGAGCGGTTTCAACCCCAATCCTTCCAGGCCGGCAGTCTTCAGTTCCTCCTGGTAGCCTGCCAGAATAGCGAGCATTTCTTTCGAGTCTGGAAAACGGTCGTCCAGCGGCACACGCTGATAACGCAGAGGCTTCTCTTCGTCGTCGAACACGCCAACCACACCGACATGCGTGCCCTTGGTGCCCACTTGAACGAGGATGGCGTCTGTGTTCGGTATCTTCTCAGCCTCGTAAGTCGGCTCGCCCGCGCCGCCGGCAGTCACAACGACATCGAATTTCGGGAACTTCTGCGCCAGTTGTTTCGAGTCGTCAATCGATGCATGAGCCAGAAGAACGTAGAGATCACAGGATTCCTTCTCCAATTCGGCCCATGTCTCACTCAGGGCTCCCTCGGCCGGGTGTTTCACGATCTCGTCACCAGCAATCTTGTCTTGGTGTTCCGCGCTCAAAACTGCAGTGACACCGATCTTCTTGCCGTTCGCTTCGATTACGTGGAATTGCGGCGTCAACTCTCGAGCGATTACCGCGGCGTTCGCGCATACAAACTCACTTGGGTTGTCCTCGTCTTCACTCGCTGTAAGCCTCGCCACTTCGGCAACGTACAGTCGTAAATCGTCGGGCCCAAACGCGATCGCTCGGTAACCGATCTGCCGCATCGCATCGATCGTCCACTGAAATTTGATTTCCGGTTGCCTTCCAAATCGGCGCACTTGGTTGCCTACGTCGACAGGGACTACGTCCCAGCCGCGTTCGATCAACTGCTTCTTCAGCGTGTAGCGGCGCACAAGGCCGCCTTTCTGGTTCGCCAAGCCCGTGCAGCCACACGGTTCGATATAGCCGTCCTGCCGTCCGGTGACGAACAGGACATATTCCGGATCGGGCCAGCCGACGAACAGAGGCTCTCGCTTTTTGGTTTTCTTCTTTGGAGCGGAATCGGCGTCCTTTTCCTTCGCAGGAGCCTCCGGCTCGTTTGGCACGGGGACCGTCTTCGGCACATCCTTGTTGGCCGTACCCGAAATCGAACTGACGGGGATATCCGGCTGTCCCTCTGGTGGACAACCGGTGAAGACACACAGCACGACAATAGACAGACAAGCCAACGTCGCGCTCGACACGCTACGTAATCGCGTTGTCATGAACGGCTCCTTCCTTTGCTCGGACCGCGCGGCCGGGACAGCCCGTTTACTTGACCGCAAACTTAATGTAGATGGGCACCTCTTTGGCAGTCGGATGCGTGGTCTCAATCAGGATTTTTCCCAGTGACCCATTTTTCACACCTAGGCAATTGACCGTGCGTGTGTTCTTCGGAATCTCCACTGTCAGAGGATACATATAGACTGCACCGTCGTTGATCTGTTTCGGCTCGCCACGCGAGGCCACCACCACATCAGCCGGATCTATCTCCTTCACCGTCAATTCCACATCATGCCGATAGGGGCCTTTGACCAAGAGACGCAGAGTTGCTTTGGCTCCTTCCGACGCATCGAGTGTACCAAACTTGATCGTATTGGTTGTGTGTGAAAAAGTCCTCGGCCCCACGATCGAAATATCACCGATAACGGAACCGGTTACAGACAGTTCGAGGTTGGAGGCTTTTTCGATATTGGTCTTAAGGTGAATTTTCTGGTTTAGCGGCCCCAAAGGCAACCCTGATTTTACCGCCAGCGTCCCGGCTACTCCGCAGGACGCGTCCGATTCGTCCTTCAGGTCCGCGGGCTCCAAATCCGCAAACGTCAAGTCGAAGAACGGAGCAGTCTCTTGGTTGTCGAATGTGTATTCGACTATCTTCAGATCCTCGATGTCAAAACCGTAGATCCGGAATTGCGTATCGCCTCCCTCGCTGACCGAAACACTGCTGAGCACCAGATCCCTTGGCTCCATGCGCAACACGTCCGTGATTTTGCCGGTGATTTCCAGCAGAATCGTCGAATGGACGGGGTCGTTGGTGTAAATCTCCGCCGTTTGCCGGAAGTGCTTGCCAAGCACGTTGATTTTCCATTCAAGTGTTACCTTGCCGCTTTTTCCGGGCTGGATGCTGTCCGATTCCAAATCGCTTAGCGCGCATTTGCAGCTGGTCGGGCCCTTCTCCAGCGTCAAGGGTACACTGCCTTCGTTCCTAATCACGAAGGTGTGCTTCATTTTGCTGTCGCGCTGGGCTCTGCCGAAGTCGTACGAGTTGCTACCGACCACAACGGCACTGGGAATCTCTGTAGGCAGGTCGCCGTCCAGGCCTTTCGGCGCCGGTTGGCTATGCGGTTCGAATTGATCAGGGACCTTGGCGAATTCGATATAAACGCTGCCAAAACCGGTTCCAATGCCTACCAAGATCGAGACAGCAGCGATAACCCAGATTCTCATCGTGTTCAGGACTCCCATTCTTCCTATCAGCATTTACCCAGCGAAAGCTAACTCAAGACTCGCCATCATAAGTACGCAGACGCTCCATCAGTTGTTCGGCGGTCTCGTTTTCGGGACGCTTGCTTGCCGGGTCGTAGACTTGTTGTTCACCTAGCTTCTTTTCCCTGTGAGGATTCAGTTTGTCAAGCCCTAACGCTATCTTCGCCTCCTGTGAGGCGGCTTGGTCGTCGCCGGCGATGCGGTAGGCCCAAGCCAACTGAGCGTGTGCCATGTTGCTGTTGGGATAGAACTCTACCCATCGACTATAGGCCTTGATCGCTCGATCGAGCTGCTCGCGATCGTCCAACACGCGATACAGCTCAAGACGCAAATTACCCAGTGTCCTGAAGGTAGTGTGGGAACGCCGATCGCGTTTCAGTGCTTCTTCAGCTGCATGATCGAAGTGCTGTAATCGCGATAGGTCTTTCGTTTCGATCACCAGCCGCTGATGCAACGACGCCAAGTGCATCCACGGCTCCGCCGAATACGGGTCGGCCATCGCGGCCTTGGCGTAAGCGGCTTGTGCTTCGTCAAAGCTTCCGTCTTGGACAAACGAGTTCCCAATGTTGATGCCTGTCTGGCACTGAAGCACGGGTTGGTACATCGTCTGATAAAACGCTAACACCACCAGAATCGCGATTACGACCGCGCCGGCCGCCGCCGCACGCGAGACCAGCTTCAGCGGTCGCTCGGCGTCCAGAAGGCACAATGTGATCGCCAACAACAGCCACCAGTTTTGTGCCACGCCAGGAAAGCCGATTCCACCAGCGGCCAACAGGTTAACCAACAGTACACCGGCGGCCACCGTCGGTACCCATACTGGCAGCGTGCCGCGGATACTCCACGTGTGCAGCAGGCTAGCGCAGACCACGGCCATCGGCAGTCCCATCCACAGCAGCGCGGGATCAGGCAAGAACCCGGCCACGATTCCACACGGAAAGGCCAGGAAGACTCCCAACACGGCGCCACCATAAACAAAGCCAACTGTCTGTAGATCTGTCGGATGCCGTTCGTCGGTCTCCGACGCTGTTTCCCTCTTATCTACACCTCTGCCCTCTGCATCTTCACCGGTCCGTATCAGCCGCCAGACTGCCAACGAAATAATCGACACAAACGCCAACATCACGGGCGTTCCGGCCGTTGCCCAGACTTCTAGCAGGAAGTTATGAGGATCGGCGATTGTTTCGCTGGCTTCGGGCAGCTTGTACGTGGTGTAGTACTGCTGGAAGTTGCCTGGGCCGCAGCCAAACAGAGGATGATCGGAAATCATCGCTGCTGCCGATTGCCAGTATTGGATGCGGTATAGCGCTGATTTGGGCGTTTCGCTTAGCACCAACAAATCAAATGAACCGGCTGCGATCGCGCCTGCCAAAAGGAGCACGAACACTGCACCACCAGCGGCAATGATCCTCCAGTCGATCCCGCGCCCGCCTCGCCAGCGATGCCAAGCTAGGAATACCAAGCCCGCGACCACGGCAATCATGGCCGTACGACTCTTGGTCAGAAAGAGACAAAAGCCGATCACCAGACAGCAGACGGCCACGCCCACAACCGTCTGCCATCTTGGACGCGTTCTGTTCCATGTGGAGACGCCGATCCCCACAGCCGCCACCAACCATGTCGCCAACACGCCGGCAAGGGAATTCGTCAATGCAAACGTCGCAGTTGGCTCCGTACTCTTCAGACGGTCTTCAAATAGCTTCCGAGCCGGCGAACTCGGCGTGGGGTCAATTCCTGCTTCACGCAAGACGCGCTCTGGATTGCGATCATATTCCTCGCGCAACTGCGGCAAGCCATAGAAATGCTGGTAGAACCCCAGCATCGAAAGAGAAACTGCCAGCGATAGCATAACGGCGCACACGGCTCGCGCTTCTGCGGCCGACCGAAGCAACTGGCGCGCAAGAAGAAAGCACGCACCGAAGCTAAGCCACTGCCACAGCATGTTGATCGTCGGCCGAGCGTGGCCTTCCCCAGCCATGATGATCGCGCTAAGCGAGTGCAATGCCAGAAACAGGGCTACCGCTGCGTCAATCCAGCCGAATCGAAACTCCGTTCGCCTGAATACGAGACCTGCAACGAGCCAGACGACCAGAAGCAGCAGCCAGAACAAAATCAGCAGCGTGCCAGTCCCTAGTTCCGCAGCCGATTCACTGGGAATAAGTGGCGTGGCTACGAGTAGGGCCACCAGAGCTGCCAAGGCCACACGGCGGGCGAGGTCGATGACGGACTCGGCCGACGAGGCGTCTTTCGATGGCTTCGTTCGTCTTTTCTTTTCGGAACGCTGTTTCGGCATACGCCGTCTCGGTCAGTTTTTCGTCTTCTCTGGCCCTGCCCGCAGTCGCTGCAGGGCTTTCTGCACGGTGGGCCGCCACACAAGCCACGCCGCCAGCGCCAGTAGGCCCTCGCCCAACAGTACGACGAACGGAACGGACATCAGGGTCAAAACCCCACTGTAAATGAAAATAGCTGCCCAGGCGCCAAGATTCAATTGATCGATCGGCGTGTTTCCGATGTGCGCGAACCAACGGACGATGGCAAAGTACGCTGCGAATATGGCCGTCACCAGGAACAACGAGCCCAGTTGCACCTGGAACCGCCTTCGCTCCTCGCCCATCGCCCATCGCACGGCAAGAAGCAACGCCAATACAAACAACATGATAACGGTCGTCAGCACGGCAAACAGCGTCAACACGAACGACGATTCACTTGCTTGGCTGACCAGCTTGGAGACCAGCACGACATAGCCGCCGCCAAGGAGAATCCCGCGCAATACGGAACGGCTCGGAAAAGGCCGCGTTGGTTTTCTCGCTGGATCCGATGGCACAGGTTCTCAATCGTCTCAGTTCGGCAACGACGCCTCAGACAGCCGCTGGAGCAAGGCGGGATCAAAGGTAATCTTCGCGAATCGGATAGAATATGTCCAAGGCTCTAACCGGCTTGTCACCCGCAACCACCTTATGCCGCACGCCGCCGGGGATGCGCCACATTCCCCCAGGCCGGACGACATGCTGTTCTTCGTCGATGAAGAACTCGGCTTCTCCCTCCAGCAGCAGGCCCATCTGTTCGTTTGGATGGCTGTGCCACTCGACCACAGCCCCCGGCTCGAATTCCACGATGGACAACATCACGTGTTCCCCCGCGAATGTGTGGATATCCACGCCGGGGAAGATGTTATGGTGCGAGCAATGGTCCTTATCAGCAACATATTTGGACATTGTCCATCACTCCTTCATCGGAGGTCGCAAACCCAGCCACGTCAGCAGCGGTCTGATTCTAGTATCTGTGCGGCACAACTAGAAGAAGGGACTAAACTTAGGAGTTCGGTTGGGACCCTCCCTGGATATGCACCGTTAGGCGTGATAGGGCACTGGAGACGGGGAGGCAACGTGGATCTTCAGCCGTCTGCCGACAAATGCCGACGTAGCAGCCGTTGACCGGAGACATCCAACAGCTAAGATAGTGACTTATCCAATACTCCGCGGGGCGTGGCTCAGGCTGGTAGAGCGCTGCGTTCGGGACGCAGAGGTCGCTGGTTCAAATCCAGTCGCCCCGACTG
>CAZUAH010000130.1:0-28932 GCA_964617665.1 uncultured Pirellulaceae bacterium | reverse complement strand
GATTCGTCAAGCGTTCTTTCGTGCCGTTGGTCAGCCACATTTCCATTAGCACGGCGTCGCGTGTCGGCACGATCCTGGTGCCGAAGCCGATGCCGTTGGGCAGAGTCCGTTGGATATCCAAACTGCCGTCGTCACGGCGATTCCATTCCAGCCGTTCCATTTCGATACCTTGCTTGGTCCAGACGGTGTCTATGTGAGTATGCGCCAGATACGTCAAGCCAAGATTCGACCAGATCGCTTCGGGCACATCGGCGACCACGTAGCTTGCCGGATCCCACGGTGTGAATACGCTGACTTTGGTTTCCCGCTGAGGGTCGATGGCACCATCCAGAAAACCGATGCGAGGATGCCGGCCGCCTGGATACGGCAAGACGAGGAGTGGGGCGTCTTCAGCCCGGTCCGGACAACCATTGGGTCGAATGTCGAAACGATCAAGCGCTGCCTTGATTTCGTCGGCTGACATCCCAGTCGCCGACGTCACTTCGGCAATCGAAAACTGGTGATGCCAGACCATGTTGCGCAGCCAATAGCACAACTCGGCATCGCTGACCGGTCGCCGTGCGTTGGATTTGCCGTTTGCCACATTTTTCGAATCAGCGGCCGATGCGCGGCTGGCAGTAGAAATCAGGAATAACAGCAGACAACAGGCAACAAGAAGAAGGTGGCTGAGTCTTGCGGATCTGCGAGTCATGGTACCCTCCATTTTCCAGGCATCGTAATGAGCTACGCCATGCGAAACATCGCTGGGCCAGCGGCCGTCGTGAAGAACCTGGCGTTTTCTGCTTGCTTGGGGAATTCCGTCCGATAGGCATCCCGCCAAGCTGCGAGGAACTGTTTGACTTCCCCGCGACCAACCATCGCCCAAACGCTTCCGCCAAAGCCGGCGCCGAACGCTGAAGCGGCTACCGCTCCATGTTCGCGTGCCATGGCGGCCAGACGTACAGTTTCCGGTATCTGATTGCCTAGCAATTGCTCGGCGGCTTTTTGAGAACAATCGACGCATCGCCCGAATTCGTCTAGTTGGCCGTTTGTCAGAGCGTCGCCGGCGGCGGGGATGACTTCTTCGTTTTCCATGATGAAGTGGTCCAGACGGGCCCGAAGCGAGCGGTCGTCGAATTCGTCAGATGTCGCATTCGAGACAACCTCCCTCAATGTATCCAGTGCATTTTCGTCGCTGCGCAATGCGGTCGCCAGGTGTGCGTCGTCGCGTCCCGTTTCACGCCGCCACAACTCGGTGATGGCCACGACCAATCGAGAGGCTTGGTTGTATTTCTCGCAGGCTTCGCCAGTCTTCTCCGCCACCACGCCGCTGCTGGCGATGGCGAACGTGAATGCGTCCGGCACGGCAAGCGTCTTCTCGAACCGAACCGGGCAGTAGGCGTATTGGCTTATGTGGCCGGCTTGAGCGGTGAGGATGGCGGTGTGATCTTCGCTGCCGCCAAAAGTGCCCACGCCGCGATCGCCCTCCAGGTCGCCATAGCTCTGGCCGTTTTCGATCGTGGCCAAGTAGGCGGCCAAGTTCAACGTTTCGTCAAGTTCGTCCGGGCAGTTCGGATGGTGCCAGACGTCGTTCGCATCTGCCAAGGCGAAAAAGACGGCAATCATCAAGGCACTGGAGCTGCTCATCCCTGCAGCTGGTGGCAGATCGCTGCAAAAAGCGATGTTCGCGCCGCGGACAATGCCAGGGAAATTGCGGGCCATGCGCCTCGCGACGGTCATTGGGTAGTTGGACCAGTCGCCTTGGGGCGGGATCAACTCCGGACCGAGAGTGAACTGAATCGTCTCGTCGCGTGCTGCGTCCGTGACAACGATCTCCGAATCATCGCGGGCCGCGGCAACCAGGCAGAATCCGCGTTCGGCCGCCGCGACCATGCTGCTTCCACCGGCATAGTCGGTGTGTTTGCCGAGTACTTCGATGCGGCCGGGGACAAAGTACGCTTGCCGTGTGCCCGATGCTCCGGCAGCGGTCAGCGCGTCGGCACTCTTGCAGAACAGTTCTGCCTTCGCCTGGGCCGCTGGCACGTCGAACCCCCGAGCCACCAAAGACTCGATCATTGCTGGGCGACTGTGCAGAGGCTCGTCGGTCATCTATTGGCTCACAGGTCCACTTTCACCCCGGCCAACTTGGCTGTTACCGGCGCAATATCATCGCGGCTAGTCAGATCGAGAACCCCCGCGTGCATTTGGACAACATGAAACCGCTCGCCCATTACGTCGATAACATGTTGGATGGCGGTCGGTAGCTCATACTCGCCTCGCACCGACGGTTCGATAACACGGCAAGCATCGAAGATGGACGGGCCGAGACGCCAGCAGTTCATGTTGACCCACAGCGGTCGGGGCATCGCGGCCAACGTCTCTTCGTCCGGCTTCTCGACGATTCGCTTCAGACAACCGCTGTCGTCGACCTGGCCGATGGCGAACCTGGCCACGCGATCCGCGTCGATGTTGCTGCCCTCCAGCAACGCGTCCTTTTCGAACAGCGCGACTGCCGATCCTTCCTGCCGGCGTAGGGCGTCAAGAACCTCAAGCGGATAATAGTTGTCTGAATTCAGCATTACAAAGTAATCGCCGTCCGCGAACGATTCCGCCGCTGCCACTGCGTCGGCCGTACCTTTCGCCTCCTGTTGGATGGCGAATTCGATCTTCAGCCTTTGCGGCTGTATCTCGCGGCCGTAGTAGTCTTGAACTTCCTGATGCTCGGGGCCGATGACCAGACAAACGCGGCGATATCCCGCATCAGCCAATGTGCTGAGCACGTAATCCAGGAACGGGCGGTCGATGGGAATTAACGCCTTGACACCAGAATCCGCCACAGCCGCCTGGCGCTCGTCCAACGCGGCGTCCGTACTCTCACGGCGCATTCGAGTGCCGCGTCCCCGTGCCAAAATCACAGCTTTCTCGATCAAATTGTCGGTCATAGCTAAGCCTCCATACTCTTTGCCTTTTCCAGGATCATGGGACGCGCTTCTTCCATGAAGTCCTTCACGTCCGCGTAGCGCATTGTACGGCCGTCGAAGTCTCGGCTGTCAATCGCACCCAAGAACCTCGATTGAAATTCGTCCATGTTAGAACCGTAGATGTGGTAGCTGTCGGCCACATGGCAGTAGCGGCCCAGCTTGGTTTCGTTACCGGTTAATTGCGAAACTCTGGCAGCGATGCGTCCCTGGAGCTGTACCAGTGCGAACATATTCATGAACGCCGCCTTGTAGGCATCGTTGCTGCGAAAGCGAACGTTCATGTTCAGAAACGGCGTGCCCGATTCCTCGATGATCCGACACCAAAGGCTCTGCAGGCAAGCTGGGTCTTCGCAATTGCTGTCGTCCCACACCTTCCAAGTGATTGCCTGCGCGCGACGCGTATAGCCTGTATCGGCAAGTTGCAGGCAGACGTTTTCAATCTGATCGATCGGACCGTTTTGGGAGGGCACGGAGTACGCGAATAGCCGTTCGTGGTACGTGTACTCCCACCGTGTATCGTTCGGGTCATTAGGATCGCGTACACAATGATCCTTGATGCCATCGCAGACCTCCATCACATATTCCTGGAGATCCTCGAACCCGCCTGGAATATCGCGATGGATCATCGGCTCGGCCAGCGGATCGTCGACTGTGATGATCATCGTCGCGTCCTTGCTGGGCGGATCATCCGGCTTGTCGTACTGCGTGCTGATATCACATCCTTGCTCGTACAGTCGAATCAGCGAGTTCTCCCACGCTCGGGCGATACAATCTCCTTCGACGGTGAGCACGGGAATACCTGCCATTGACGCATCCTTTCGGGCTAGAAGTTCCTGAGTTGTTCCGGCGAGTCATTGTCAGGATGGCTGTGCGTCTTGACAAGCCCCTGACCGGTGCGCGAAAGCCAACCGAATGCCCACTAACGGATTATTTCACAATCGGGCACGGCCTGGTGCAGTTCGTCGACGCCCTTGTCTGTGACGAAGGTCCCGCTCAGATCCAGCCGCCTCAACCTCTTGAGCCCTTTCAGATGCGCCAAACCTTCATCCGCAGCTTGGGTCATTCCCAGATTCAAATCCTCAAGATCAGTCAATTCGGCAAGATGCGCGAGGCCAGCGTTGCCGATCATCGCGTTCTCCAAACGCAGCCACTTGAGTTTCGAGAGCCCTTTCAGGTGTGCCAAACCTGCATCCTCGACGCGCGTCTCCCATAAGTCCAGCCATTCCAACTCCTTGCACACGGAGACGTGGGCCAGCGCGGCATCATCAATCGACGCTTGGCTCAGGTCCAACCGCTGGAGCTTTGGGAAGCTCTTCAGGCAGCTCAAACCCGTACCTGTGATCGAAGTCCAGCGGAGCGAAAGCCGTTTCAAACTCGAGAGCGATTTCAAATGAACCAGGCCTTCGTCCGTGAAGTACCGAGATTCCATCAAGCTCAACTCTTCCAGGTTCGGGAAGTTCTCCAGCACCTTCAATCCGTCGTCCGTCACCGCGGTCATCTCCAACGCCAACGTCTGTAGCCGGTCCAGCCCCTTCAGTTGAGCCACTCCAGCATCGTTGAAGCTCGTATTCTGCAGCTTCAAGACCCGGAGATTCTCATGCTTCGCAATATGTTCAAACGCTCCATCGGTCATCATCATACAGCCGCGCAGATCGAGCGTCTCTAGCGACGTCATACCCTCGACATGCTTGAGCCCGTTGTCGGTGACCGACGTGAATAGAAGGTGCAGATGACGCAACTCTTCGAGATTCTTGAGATACGCGACCCCGGCATCCGCAACCCCGCTCCCGTGCACCTTCAGCCGACGCAACGTGGGCACCTTACGAAACACATCAAGATGTTCGTCAGTGGCCACTTCTTCCGGTAGTTCAATGCTCGTCAAGACGTTTCCAGAATCGCACTCCACCTTGCCGCCAAGCTCCTCGACCAATTTGGCCGCCGCCACAGTTTCCGGCGACGGCTCCGACGGTTCCTCCACATCCTCTGGTTCATCCACTTCGTCCACCGTCAATGGTCGCGACACTGATTCGTCATCGGAAGGTCTTGGCGTTGGTGAGGAGCTGTCCGGCCGACATCCAACAGTCCATACGACGCAAAGAACGACGAACGTCGAGGTTAACCGTTTCATACAGAACACTCTCCTTCTCGAAGTGCCAGATGCCAATTGGGACGGCATTATAGGTTCTGGGACGCGCCGATGGAAAACCCCTATTCTTCGTCGAACTGGAATCGCTGCGTCGGAGCGTGCGTAGTGGGCCCCCATACGGTAGCGAACATTGGACCCAACGCATGGCCAAACGACTCCGACTAGAATCCACACCTCGGCCTCCCGGACTCCCGCGGAAGCCGCGGGACGACGACACAAAGCACGAAAACGACTCCCGGCCCCTCTTCTGTGATGTTGAGGCGCGAGAGCTGATGTGCTGCCACTCTATTCGCCGGTCTCAGCGTCCGGGCTGCCATTAGCTGCTGGGCATGCTCCAGCCGTCAAAGTCAACGTAAACGGCATAACCGAATCGTGGGAAGGCAGGGCTGGTTGGTTGCGGAGTGCTGTCATCGTCAATCCATTCAGCATACTTTCCATGACACCCGATAAAATCGGTATAGACGTGTTGCGCCGAAGAACTACAGCACCTTCGATTTGGCTACCAGGCGTATCGTCCACGTGTGTTCTGGCAGAGCCAAACTGGCTTGTTGGCCGTACCGCCGACCAACAAGTCACGGGAATACCAACGGATTGGGGAGTCAAAACATGAAGGCTACAACGGCCGCATTGATGGCTGTCGGCGTATGCGTCTTGTTCTCGGCCAACGCTACGGGCCAAGACGGCGTGGAGTTGGCGGCCGACGAGGTTCATTACAGGATTCAAGACGAAGCCGTCACTTCGTCGACCGAAACAGGTTCGTACAGCGACGAATGCGGCTGCGGCTTAGGGCTGTTTGGCCCCTTGCACTGCTACGAGGAGGAACCTCGGCGTCTGATGCCCTGTGGGCCGCTGGAGGACGGAATGATCGACGCCTACGGCTGGGTGGACGTGGGCATCACGTTCAACGGTGACAGACCGCTCTCGAATTTCAACGGCATTCTCACCTACAACGATCGCCATGGCGAGCTGCAGATGAACCAGGCGTACTTGGTGCTGGAACGCCCGGTTGAAAGCGGCTGCGGCACCGGTTGGGACATCGGTGGCCGCGTGGACTTGCTGTACGGTAGCGATAGCCGATTCGTGGAAGTCGGTGGCCTGGGCGGCTGGGGAGGACTCGGGTGGAACGGCCACGAGTTCTACGGTCTGGCCTTGCCGCAGTTTTACGCGGAGGTAGCCTGCAACAACATCTCGGTGAAGATGGGACACTTCTACACCATCTTCGGGTACGAGACCCCAATGGCGCCGGACAACTTCTTCTACTCGCACTCCCATGCCATGAAATACGGCAATCCGTACACATTCACGCACACTGGCTTGTTGGCCAGTTGGCAGGTCACCGACCGGCTGACACTTATGGCCGGTTTCGATCGCGGTTGGGACCGCTTCAACCCGGACCCGAGTGGCGACCACATGGGTTTCCTAGGCGGTCTCGTCTGGGAAAACGAGGGAACCGGAACCAAGTTGTCAGCCACTTGCAGTTCTACCTACGAAGAAGCCAACCCCCTCATTCCAGGAGGGTTCAAAGACGACCGCTTCTTCTATAGCCTCGTGTGGCAACAGCAGCTCGGCTATCGGTGGACCTATGTCCTGCACCACGATTTGGGTGTCCAACAGACCGGCTCGCCCTATACCGGCTTTGCGGCCGAATGGTATTGCGTTAACCAGTACCTCTACTACAAGCTCAACTGCAAGTTGGACCTGGGCGTGCGGCTCGAGATGTTCCGCGATGATGATGGCCTTCGCGTGGGCGGCTACGGACGCCGTGTTAGCGGAAGCCCAATTGTGCCGTTCGGCTATGCCGGCACTTTCTGGGACATCTCAGTGGGCGCCAACTGGAAGCCAACCGCCAATTTGACGATCCGTCCCGAAGTCCGCTACGATTCCTTCAACGGAATCAACGGCCTCGGTTTCATGCCATTCAACGACGGCTTGGACAGAAACCAATGGACCTTTGCCATCGACATGATTTGCGAGTTCTGAGCACGTTCGTACTAGAGAAGTGCCTGCCAATCCGTGCGACGGTCGCCCAGCCAATGGGCGACCGTCGTTCTTTTTTGTGGTCGCGACGCCGTGGGCCAACCAACGGTTGACGTAGCACCGGATGCTTCGCCCACGGTGTCCATCCCTCGTGTGCCAATCAAGTGACAATAACTGCTCGTTGTTTGCGCACGCCCAAATCTGTGGCACCATCTGCCCTTTTCTTCTTCCAAGACGTGCCTTGCCTAAGTCGTTTCCTACAAACGCAGTAAGCTCATTTCGAGGGCGAGCGTTGCGACCGCGAACAGACACTTGGCACGTTCGTTGCATACAGCCATGTGCATGATTCTGCGGCGACTGGCGGTCATGGGCCCGACCTTTGGAAGCTGCGTCGTCTAAAGCTGCCTCGCAGCAGCGCTTTGGTACACAAACGTAATCCTTCTGGGAAGAGAAGACATGTTGTGGAGAAAGACGCTACTAAGCTGTTTGGTCTTGTTTGTTGGTTCTTGTTCTATGGCCTTCGGCCCTGCCTTGGTCGCTTTGGCTGATGAGGCCGAAGTGACCGGATCTTCTGTTGCCAGCGATGACGCGGCGGCTGGTGCGGAGACCTCATCAGACGAAACTGCTGCAGCCACTGCTGGGCTGAGCTTCGAGGAGGAAACGACCTATACGATTAACACCTTGATTATGTTCTTGGCAGCCGTCCTGGTGCTGTTCATGCAGCCGGGTTTTGCCATGCTCGAAGTCGGACTGAACTCGGCCAAGAACACAGTGAACATCCTGTTCAAGAACGTGATGGACTTGTCCGTGGGCGTGCTGCTGTTCCTCTTGATCGGCTACGGGCTAATGTACCCGGGCGACGACTACGCTGGCGGATGGTCTGGCTTCGGAGGTTCGTTTGTCAGCCGAGATGCCGACGCGCCAAACATGGCAACGGGATGGAGCAACAGCGCAGACTTTTTGTTCCAGGTGGCGTTCGCTGCCACCGCTGCAACCATCGTGTCCGGTGCTGTCGCGGGTCGAATGAAATTCGCGTCCTACCTGATCTACAGCGGGTTTCTGACAGGTCTGATCTATCCGATCAGCGGAATGTGGAAATGGGGCGGTGGCTTCCTGGCTGGGCTTGGTTTCCAGGACTTCGCAGGATCAGTTGTCGTGCATGCCGTTGGTGGCTTTGCCGGTTTGGCAGGTGCAATCGTATTGGGGCCGCGGATTGGCCGATTTATCAAGGGCAAGTCGATTCCGATGCCCGGCCACAACATCGCGTTTGCTGCCCTCGGCGTATTTATCCTATGGGTGGGCTGGTACGGGTTTAACTCCGGCAGTCAGCTCACGTTCTTTGGGGCTGCGAATGCGGAAGCGACCACGTTTATCGCCCTAACGACGACGATAGCCGCCGCGGCCGGTGCTGTGACCGCCATGGTAGTGGCTTGGATCTTATTCAGAAAACCTGACGTGACGATGGCTCTAAACGGCGTCCTGGCTGGCCTGGTCGGCATCACCGCCAACTGCGATCGAGTGACCCAAGGTGGCGCGCTGGCAATCGGTGCCGTGGCGGGAATCCTGGTCGTTGTAGGCATCCTTCTGTTGGACCGACTGAAGGTTGATGATCCGGTCGGAGCCTTTCCCGTCCACGGTCTGTGTGGCGTGTGGGGTGGCTTGGCCACGGGGCTTTTTGGAGCGTTGCCCACCGCCGAGATGACTCGTATGGAATTCCTCGGGGTCCAAGCCCTGTCAACCGCAATCATCGCGGCCTGGGCCTTCGTGACGATGCTTGGCTTATTCTACGCCCTCAAGTTGTTGGGCATCCTGCGCGTTTCGCCGGAAGAAGAACAGTCTGGTTTGGATATCAGCGAACACGGAATGCATGCGTATCCACCGGCAATATCGCACGGTTCGTTCCAAGGCACGTCGACGCCAGTCGCGAGTGCTTAGTGACCGGGCGTTGAAACAAAGCGGAGTACCTCGGCACGCGTCAACGAGCCGGCGTTCTCGCAGAGGTTACGACGGAAACCCACCCAGCGTTCCCTCGGGCGTCGTCGATCGGATCGGCGACGTCCGGGGGATAACCGATCGAAAACACAGTGGCTCTTGCCTGGGCCAGAAGGATACCCCATATGGCTCGAGCGGTCGTCCGCCTAGACCGCTCGAGTCGGGGTATTTTTCATTCGATCCCTGCCCTGGTCTTGTGACAGCCTGTCACGCCTTTGATTTTCTTGCCGCCGTCATAACCGCGGTCGTCGCCACCGACTTCGGTGGTCTTCAACGATTGGCTGTCGATGCACATGGCGCTGGGCGTCGGTTCGCGGTTCTCTGCCACGCGGACTTGCATGCGCAAGGCATCCGGAATCATCCGCCACGTGCCGTCGTCGCGCCGCAGTGCGAAGTACTCGTAAGCCGTGCTCTTGGGTAGCAAATCGTGCGGGAGCATGTCCCACTGGCAGCCCGTGCGGTTGAGATACAGAATCGCATTGATGACTTCTCGCATGTCGACTTTTCGAGGTCGTCCGCTGTGTTGTGTTCGGGGTGCAGGGATCAACGGTTTGATGATCGCCCATTGTTGGTTCTGTTTGGTTCGACATGCTAACGCACTCCTTTCTGCTAGCAACTGGGATGGTCCGTGCGTTAACTGTTTGTATTCCTTCGGTTTACAGCACCCTCAGTTTTCGGAGAGTTTCTAATCCAAACTGGATACTCGGCGGGATTTCAACCGATACGACAAGTATCCACGCGTAGGGATGTAGGCGGCTCCCGAGCGCATGGTCTGTTTTCCATGTAGCGGCGAAAAGGAACCTCCGATATGAAATACCTTCCGTGGACATCTGCTGGGATTCTCGTCTGGTCTGCTGTAATCACGCTGCCTTGGGGACCTGGCCAAGCGTCGGCCAATGAGCCCAGTCCGAATCACGTGCCGGTTCGCGCGGCAAGGACGCTGGAGGTGGACGCTGCCCGGTGGACGGCGGAGGATGATCCGCCGATCCCCGCTCCGGACTTTGACCCGCGCGAGCCGCCTAGCGACGCGATCGTAACTGAAGAGCGAGAGTATGATTGCGAATGCGAGTACGTCGCTGACGAGCCGTGGACTCTCTTCCCGCAAGGTGGGCTGTTGGACATCCACGGTTGGGTCGCGGCGGGAGTTGCGTTCAACGCCCGGAAGACGACGGCCAAGTTCAACGGCCCGGTTACGTTCAACGACCGGCGCGACGAAGTCATGCTCAACCAACTGTACACGGTAATCGAACGGAGAATGGACTCCGAGTGCTGCTTCGATGTCGGGGGCCGAGTCGACTTGCTGTTCGGCACAGACTACGTTTTCACGCAAACCGCTGGCCTGGAAACGAACAGCGATTTCTCGCCAAGGTGGAACTCGAACCGTTTCTACGGGCTGGCCATGCCGCAGATGTATTTGGAGGCCGGATACGGCGATCTAGCGATCAAGGTGGGACATTTCTACACGATCATCGGCTACGAGGTCGTCACCGCACCCGACAACTTTTTCTACTCGCACGCCTACACCATGCAGTACGGGGAACCGTTCACCCACACCGGCGTTCTGGCCACCTGGAGTCACTGCGACAACTGGACATTCACCGGCGGCGTGGTCGACGGATGGGACAAGTTCGATCCGGTCATCAGTCGAGCCGCGTTCCTGGGCGGTGCCGCTTACACGCCGGATCACGAACAATACTCAATCGCCTTCGCCATCGTGAGCGGCGATGAAGATGGGGCCGCCCCGCCGATTGTCGGCAACCGTACCACTTACAGCATTGTGTTCAGCCGCGACGTAACCGAGAGACTGCACTACGTAATCCAGCACGACCACGGCATTCAATCCCTCGGTGGTGGAGCAACGGAGGAATGGTACGGCATCAACCAGTACCTGTTTTACACGATCAATGATTGCTGGAAGGCGGGGCTGCGTGTGGAGTGGTTCCGAGACGACGATGGCGTTCGTGTCGCCTCCGTCCGCCCCGGCAACAACACGACTCCTGGCGGTCATTCGGGAAACTTCTACGAGATTACGGCGGGTCTGAAGTGGACTCCGACGGCAAACCTCACGGTTCGTCCCGAGGTTCGCTGGGATTGGTTCAGCGGCGAGAATGCAACGACGGGACCTATGGACGGACGCAGCAGTCAGTTCACTAGCGCCGTGGACGTCATCCTGACCTTCTAGCCGGGCGTGATGAGCGACAACAACCTGTTATGACGATCCGGCCAGGTACACTACAATGGCTGAGACCAAACGAATCGAAAGTGATGGAAAGCGTGCGAGGGAGAGAGCGATAGACGAAAACGCTGTCGCTAGCGTGGAAATGTTCAGCGGTTTGCGCTAGAATTTAATTGACAGGATTCGCGCAGAATCTGAGTTGTTCTTGACGGACGAGTCGGTGTTTGGGTCAGGCGGTTTTGAATCGTTTTCCCTGTTCGGTTGGGGTTTTGCTTACCTGGGATTTTCGTCCTCGAACCAAGGGTGACGAAACTGCCGGTGGCGGCCTGGAACTGACGGGCGGACGAAGTGATGCAATCTGGAACCAGGAATTGACTTGCGAGGTGAAACATGAACACGAAATGGGGAATTGCCCTGGCGGCCGGACCTTTGCTCTCCTTTTTCGCTGCGGCCGCCGTAGAGGGGCAGCCACCAAACGCTGGCACAAAACTCCGTGGTGATTTCGGTCGACCGTCAGCACGTACTACACCCGCACGCAGCGACAACGTTCAACCATCGACGGGGGTTGCAAGGGTCACGGAGCCCGATTATCAGGCTTTCTCGGTGGAACCGCTCCCCTTCCGCGTAGGCGATACCGTCAAGGTGACACGCGAAGAAACGAAGTTGATGCTTGGAAGGCGCACTCTCGCCAGCGTCAAAGGCGGTCAGAGGTGTCGCGTGCTTCGGCTTCGCGGACCCTGGGTAGGTACGGTCATCGACATCGATGGTAGACGCGTCGGTGGGTGGATCTGGTACAGCCATGTGGGCACCACTGCCGCGCGGTAGCCTGCCGCAATGATGACTTGGCGGATGTGGCCTTCCTACAAACACCGCCCATGCCCTTCGCGCGAAATCATCTCTGGGCAAGTCGCGGATGACCTCTTTTCTCTTGTCGGCCCTGGTGGGTCGTGCATGCAGATTGGGCATTGGCTGCGCAAACAATAGGCTCCTCGCGCTGGGCGGCTGGTTGGCCAACGGCAGCCGCAAGTCGCAAAGCATTGCATAGCAGTCTCTTGTATCATCATGCCAACACTTCCTTGTCCCTTGGCATGCGATCTGCTCTCCGAATCCGCCCATTGGCAACGCGCACAGCGAGCCGGAACTTAGGAGCAGTTCGAAAGGACACGGGACGAGGTGTTGAGGCCAACAAGTCGAAAGGTCGTTCTTGCGATATTGTTTCTTGCGCATCTGATGGGGCCACCACCGCGGGGACGGCGGCAGGCTTTAGGCAAAGACGGGAACGGGGACCCGGTTACCCAGGCGTCGTCCGAACGAACGTGCACCTGCACGCATTTTCATGTCGTCTCGCATGACGTGCGCTGGCCGGCCGATCGAGTGGCGAGGATGTGCGCGCGGTTGCGGCCGGCGCTCCAGCAGCGGTGGTTGCCACGGCAAAAGGCTTTGTTGCCGCGTTGGGATCCTCCATGTGAAGTGGAGGTCCACGCCGACGAGGGCGCGTACCTACGGCGCGTAGGCTGGCACGCGGCGCTGACCCGCGGTGCGTGCAGGGTCGAGGTGCAGAGCCGACGAATCGTCGGCCGGCGCATCGATCTGGTTGCCGACCCTGCGACCGGCAAACTCACAGCTCTCACCCATGAGCTTACCCATGTGGTCCTGGCAGACCAGTTCGCAATGCGCCGCCTACCGCGCTGGGTGGACGAAGGAATCGCACTTCTCGCAGACGACCCCGGCAAAAAACGACTCCACTTGGAAGCGCTTCATGAAGCGATCCGAGCGAACCGCTGTCAGCCGCTAGCGGAAATAGTAAACCGGCGCAGTTACCCCTCGGATTCGGACATACCCATGTTCTACGGACAGAGCCTGTCGCTCGTCAGTTTTCTCGTCAAGCTTGACGAGCCGCACAAGGTCGTCGAGTTGGCTTCTTTGGCCATGGATCGAGGTTATGATCGAGCGCTGAATGAGGTGTACGGCATCAGGAATCTGAGCGAACTTGAACAGCGCTGGCTGGCTTCCGTGGCAGCACGTGGACCCGGCCCATTACTTTCCGCCTCAGCTTTCCGGCCCACCGCGATGAACGGCCGATCATCCCTATCCACCCGCGCCAGGTCGTGCAGCAAAGCCAAAGCTCAACGCATGCTGGGTCGGAAGGATGTTGCCCGAAACATGCTCGCATGTAGGCACCTGCGGCCTGCGTACACCCGGCGAGCGAATTGCTTGAATCGCCCCGGGGCCGAAATGGAAACACCCGACACGTGTGCTCGAAGTAGCGTCACCGGGTGCACGCGATTTGAGCACGGTACAATTAGGGACGCCCAATCAGCGGCGTTTTTTGACGGGTTCATTTCTCTCAAATCGTTGCTATACAGTGTGATAAGCCATTCCGGCAGCCGACCTGTTTTGGCTGCCTGTTCGTCTGGCATGTTCATTGCGTGGTTGGGGATGCATGGTTATAGGGTTATCGAGTGCCATGTGCCCGGGGGGGCTGGGAAACCACTTGGGTTTCGCTGCGTCGGAGGAGCTATGTGAACAGAGAAAAACAGTCCTTCCGTATAAGCAGAGAATGGTTCGGACGAAGTGCCCGCTCATGGCGAGGTGTGTGGTCGTTGGATTATTCGGGTCAGGTCTGGCCATGGTGTCTGCACGCGCGGCCAGGAGACAGATGCAGCCCATGTCACGTTATCCAAAGACTTGTTGGATCCTGCGCATCTCGCCCAAAGAAGAGCAAACTGGCGTGGATGTCAGCGAGCACGGTATGCATGCATATCCACCCGCAATCTCGCACGGTTCGTTCCAAGGCACGTCGACGCCGGTCGCGAGTGCTTAGTGACCGGGCGTTGAAACAAGGCAGAGAACCCCGGCACGGGGCAACGAGCCGGGGTTCTCACAGAGGTCACGACGGAAACCCACCCAACGTTCCCTTGGGCGTCGTCGATCGGATCGGCGACGTCCCGGGGGATTACCGATCGAAAACACCGTGGCTCTTGCCTGGGCCAGAAGGATACCCCATATGGCTCGAGCGGTCGTCCGCCTAGACCGCTCGGGCCGGGGTATTTTTCCAGTCGATTCCTGCCCTGGTATTGTGACAGTCTGCCACCCAAGATAGATTCTAGTTGACTTGTCCCCCAAGACCGGAGACCTCGTAGCGATGAAACTGATCATTGCCATAATCCAACCGAGCAAGCTGGAATCCGTCAAGGAAGCTCTGACCGGAGTGGAAGTTGTCCGTTTAACCGTGATGGACTGTCAGGGGTTTGGGCGGCAGAAGGGACAGACGGAGGTCTACCGGGGCCGCGAGTTGACGATCAACCTGCTGCGCAAGGTCCAACTGCAAATTGCCGTGAACGACGATTTTGTCGAGCCCACGATCGATGCGATCATCCAAGGTGGACGTAGCGGCGATGAAGGCGAGGTCGGCGACGGAAAGATCTTCATACTTCCGTTGGACGATTGCATTCGCATTCGTACCGGCGAGCACGGTCCCGACGCGATTTAAGAGCTGTCAGTTTTCAGCTCTCAGCATTCAGCCAGACATCTCCCCATTGGCCTGTGGACTTCCCTTCCTTTGCTCCGACCGATTGCTGATCGCTGAAAGCTGATAGCCTCATTTACGGCTCGTACCCTTCGGAAAACGGACTCTTGCTCCGAGGCATCCATTTGCATAGTCCAATGCCGAGGAAGTAAAGGGCCGTCATCGGCATTGCCATCATCAGCATGCTCACCGGATCGGCGGGCGTCAGCAACATTGAAGCCACGAAGATAAACAAGATGGCGATACGCCATTTGGCCAGATACGCCCCGATGGAAAAAATGCCGATCCGATGAAGGAACAGCATGACCAGGGGCAATTGATACGCGATCCCAAATCCCAAAGGCAGAAACAGCACAAAGCCAAGCCATTCGCTGATACGGGGATCGGGATCGATGTTCATGCCCCTGTTGAAACTGAACAGGAACTTCAATACGTACTGGAAAACGAAGAAGAACGCCGTAGCTGCGCCGGCCCAGAAAAGTACCAGGCTGAACGGCAGATAGATGTGCACATAACGTCTTTCATGGGGATACAGCCCGGCGGCGACGAAATTCCAGATTTGCCAGAATATGTACGGGCTGGCGATGATCAGGCCCGAGACAAAGGCTGCCTTCAACCAGATCATGAACGCTTCTTGAGCGCTCAACGATTGCACCACGGTGTTGATTGGACGCCACACACGCGTCAACACCAGAGTGGTCGGTCGCGGCGGAAGCGTTTGGGCCTCGAACTCCTCGCTGGTGATCTCGCCATCGCCGTTCTTGTCCATCCGGTCGAAGAAGTGCTCCAGCCCTTGCCCTTCCTCGCGACTGACTTTGCCGTCTTTGTCCTTGTCGTAGCGTTTGAGCAGGTTTTCGCCCAAAACAGTGATCTTGTCCGAACTCGGACTGTCACCTCCATCCGCCGGCTGAACTTCCGGCTCATCGACGAAATCACCGATTCGGGAAGCTTCACCCAGTTCGACGTACAATTTCTCGTAGACAAAACGGTTCTCATCAATGAAATTATTGAGCGATTCCGAAGGCTTCTTGCCCTGTTCATCCAGTTCTTCCGTTAGGTCTGCCTTGGTCTTATCCACATAGTACTGCTCCAGCGCCGACTTCAACGGTGTCTGAATCCAAGTCACCACGCGGTTGGCAATGAATAGACCTGCAATGAATCCAATTAGCAGGCCTAATACCGCCTTGCCCAGGGAAACACGCAGTTCATCCAGATGTTCCCCGAAGGTCATCGTTGTGTCAGCAAACAGGTCTTCGTCGTGATGCTTGGCCATTGATACGGAAACCTCCAGTCAGGGGGACCAGCATGTAGGTTTTGAAGGGATCGTCAAAGGCAAACCAACGAGACTGACGACCCGGTACGGCGTTTGCCCGCCAAAGCAGCGAGCCGAGAAGCGTACGGAAGGAAGCTGCCGCACCAGCCTGATCGGTCGAGAGGAGGAAGAAAACGTGTCCTCAACCGTGAAACGAATGATAGCATCCAGCTTCGCGGCGTACAAGCGAGCTAGATGGCCTGGCGGTCGCATAGCCGCCTGCCCCGATGCCTCGCTGGGGGGTGCTGTACGTCCACTTCTTGACGCTATCGGCACAATCCGGGATTCCGTAAGCCGAATAGAAACGGGCATTTGCGGAGTCTCAAGTCGGCTGGGTGGGCAGACGATAGTAGCTAGTGGGCTTGGCGTTGGCAAATGACAGGTAAGCAGATTCGCCTTTCCTTGGATTCGGTGGAGACCTATACTCCCGCCCCCTCAACCACCGCATTGCCGGTCGAGTGGGGAATTCTCCCGCCGCTAGCAGCAAAGGCTTCGACAAATGAACCGTCTATCTTCAGCCATCCTGGTTGCACTGCTGGTGGTATTTGCCGGCTGCAACGGCCACGGCTCGCTGCTAGGGTCGCGCGGGAGTGTCCAACAGCAGCAACTCAGTGCCACCGTGCATGACCCGTACGCCGACAACGACGCGGGCCCGGAGATCGTTGGTGGACGGCCCCCAGGATTCCAGAAACCGCTGGCCGAGCCAGTGCGTAGCCGTCCGTTCTGGGAACGCTGGTGGGGAAGTTAGGCGACCATCTCTCGGACACCATCTGTGAGAACGATCGTCCAGCCACTATCATGACGAGTGGTGTGCGACAAACCGCGAGCGCCTGACGCAAGCCGTTTCCTCGCTTGTTCGCTTTCTTCACGCGACTCGTATCCCTACCATCAGGCTGTGAGTTTATGTCTGCGCGTTCCCGTTCGACTTCATCTAATCAGACACCTCCTGGCACGACTGCCAGCGGCGAACGTCTGCAGAAGGTCCTGGCCGCGGCCGGGATCGGCAGCCGTCGCGAGTGCGAGCAGTTGATTCGAGAAGGCCGTGTGGAAGTAAACCGCAAGGTCGCCGACGAGTTGGGCGTGCGCGTCGATCCTTTGAGCGACGAGATACGTGTGGATGGCGCGGCAGTGCGTCACACCAGGCGGGTCTACTATGCCGTTAACAAGCCCTCCGGCGTCGTCTGCACCAGCCGCGACCCATCCGGAAGACTGAAAGTGATCGACTTGGTGAAGTCCGACGAACGGCTGTTCACCATCGGGCGGCTGGATCGGTCGAGCGAAGGGCTGATCATCGTCACCAATGATGGCGAATTGGCCAACCGTCTGATGCACCCCCGATACGGCGTCCAGAAGACGTATGCGGTCAGCGTGGCGGGTGATCCCAGTCCGCAAGAGCTGAAAAAGCTGCGTAGAGGCGTGTATCTGGCAGAAGGCATGGCACGCGTTGCCAACTTGCGCGTCAAGCGGCGCCGCAAGCAGACCTCCGACCTGGAGATCGTCCTGGACGAAGGTCGTAACCGCGAAATCCGTCGCATTTTGGCACGAATCGGCCACAAGGTGCTGAGGTTGAAACGCACAGCCATAGGCACTTTGAAGTTGGGGGATTTGCCTGTTGGGGCCCACCGACGTCTGACTCGCGAGGAAGTACGCAACCTTCGGCGACGCGTAGAACGGAAGCCTGCGCGATCAAGTGGCGGGCCAGCGAAGAAGACCGCGCCAGCGAAGAAGAAGGCTCGCTCCAGAGCAGCCCCGGCCAAGAGGACCAGGAAGAAAGGACGCCGATGAGTAATCCGCTGCATGCCTCATGCTATGCAGACCGCGCGCTTCAACGCGGCGTCGTGGTAGAAGAGAACGTCCAATTAGCTCGTGACACTTATCGCGCTCGAATCAACTGTCCAGACATCGCACGCCGAATCTTGCCTGGCCAGTTTTTGATGTTGCGGTTGTCGGATATCAGCGATCCCCTCATCGGGCGTCCTCTTGCGCTTTACGACACCGTGCTACCTAGTTCGCAAGAGCCCACCGGGATCGACGTGGTCTACCTTACGAAGGGCAAATTCACCCGCCGCCTCGCTCAGTGCCTGCCTGGCCAGACGCTCGACATCTGGGGCCCCTTGGGGAACGGCTTTCCTATCGAGCCTGTCGATCACTTGGTCATGGTGGCCGGAGGCATCGGGCAAACCCCGTTTCTGGCACTCGGACAAGAGTACCTGGGCCGACGTCGCTACGGTGATCCGCCACGCGAAGTCTCCCCTTCCACAAGAGTGACGTTGTGCTACGGGGCGAGAACGGCCGACCTGCTGGCTGGCGTCGAAGACTTCCAACGGATTGGCGTAGACGTGCGTTTGTGTACCGAAGATGGCAGTTGCGGCCATCATGGCTTGGTCACGGATCTGGTGGAACAAGTTCTCGCCGAAGGTGAGACGCCGTGCCGGATCGCCTGTTGCGGTCCCGAGCGCATGATGGAAGCCGTAGCCCTCGTCGCTGCCGCCAGCGGAACACCGTGTGAAGTGTCGCTCGAAACGCCCATGGCTTGTGGGATTGGGATCTGTTTCACCTGCGTGGCGAAGATCCAGGACGACGCAAGCGGTGATTGGGACTACAAACGCACTTGCGTCGAAGGGCCTGTGTTCGACGCGACGAAGGTCGCTTGGTAGAGTCGTGATCGCAACGGCAAGAGCCAATCAGTCGCTCGATTTGGCTTTCCTGATGAGTTGCTGTAGGCGAGACTTGGTGCGAGCGGCCTTATTTTTATGGATAATGTTTCGCGCGCCGGCGCGGTCCAGCTTTCTCGCCGCGTCGCGATACTCTTCTTGAGCCTTGTCGATGTCGCCCGCTGTTACGGCTTCGCGCACCTTCCGCAGCTGATTTCGCATTGACGATTTCACCATCCGGTTGCGTAAACGGCGAACGGCATCTTGGCGTAGTCGTTTCTTGGCACTCTTCGAGTTGGGCATGGTCCGGGTTCTCTCTCCAGAAACCTCAATCTGTATTTTCACTGGCGGTTTCAGCGCGGTCGCTGACGCCACCGTATGGATCGAATATCCCTATATCGGGAGTTATGGTCGATGACGAATCACAGATTTTCGTTCATTTCGGCCAGTTTGTCTAGACGGGGCTTGGCATCGAGATACCCAGGATCCATTCTTACTAGTTCGCCCAGGTACTCCCTGGCCGAGTCCGTCAGTCTCATGGTCGACGCCAATGTTCCAGCTCGGTACAGAGCTCGCTTTCTGCACTCCTCTGCAGTGGGGTCTCCGGCCGCAAGTTGTGCGGCTTGGCGATAACACTGCAGAGCCCTGGGGAACTGCTGGAAACGCTGGAGTATTTCCCCAATCTCCAGCGATGCCACCGCTTGGTGTTCCGGCTCTTCCAGACCCGCTTTCAGGGGATCGAGCGCTTCGCGGATTCGGCCCAACCGCTTGAGTCGGACGCCCAACTGGAACTTCAGGCTATTATCGTCCGGAGCCCTTTCACACCGGCTCTTGAAGATGTCAAACTCCAGGCTCGCTTGTTCGTTGCGAAGTTTTTCGACCTGTTCTCGCGCTTCGGTGGTTCGCTCCTCCGCTGCCCGCTTCTCGGCGATTTTCACCTGTTCTCCGGCCCGGAGCATGTTGACGTCCTCTAGGCGGTCTAGAACAACTGGCTTATCGCACACACTGTGGGCTTTCGTCAGCGTTCGCTGCGCGTCAAAAGTCCGCCCTTCCGACAAGTACAACTCTGCCAACGCCAAGTAGTTATCCTCGTTCTCCGGACAGTTGATGATAGCCTGTTCCAACTCCTGACGGTGGGTGAGAACGAGCTTGCGCGGCTCGCTCCTGTCGGCAGCAGGGCGATCGTCGCCGTTTTCGGCCTGTTGGGGCGTCGATTCGACCGTTTCTGCGGATTCCGATACATCATTGTTGCCGTCCGCTTCCTGCTCTTCCCCCGCCGAAGGCTCTTGGAGGCGGGTCTTCCGCAACGTCAATTCGGCAATCACGCGTGATGCTTCAGTATCGCGATGATCCGCATCTTCGACGCGTCGCCAGCAGGCGATTGCGTCGTCGAATCGCTCAAGCCCTGATAGCAGTTCAGCCGCGCGACGATTCAATTCGAGGTCGTCTGGCTCTGCCTCCAAGGCATTCTGAAGATAGCGCACCTCGGCTCGATCGTACTGCCTGACTTGGCAGGCCTGCGCCATCGCTTTCAGCACAAGGATGTCCCACGGGTTGCGCTTCAGAAGTTCGGGACCAAGTCGAAGCACTTGCCTCCAATTCTCGCTACTGACGGCCTTGTTCAGATTCCCTTTGGATGTATCGACGTGGCTCTGCGTCGACTGCTCACCGCCGTCGTGTTTGCGGCCGAGGTTCTTCAGCAGAGCGTCGACATACAGCACGTTCCCTGGATCGTGGATAACACATTCGGCGAGCAAATCATGAGCATGGTCCGCCTCGTATCCGGGCTGTTCCATCAGTTCCAGCGCGCTCGCGTAGCACCGCTGTAGGCGGTTCCACTCTGCCGCCGACACGCTAGTGGTACGGGCCGCCTTCTCTGCCACGCTTGGTTTCTTTATGTTAGAGTCTTCGTTCATACTGCGATTCTAACGACCCAGAAGATGGATCGCCAAGCCTTGCGAATCGTTGAATCAATTGACCGGCTCGGGAACATCCGCCCCGGCACGGTAGGTCCCTTAGTCCGGGAGATGCCAGTTCGAGAGACTGCGGTTTGATTCACCCGGCCTCAGAATAGCTCGTTCGAGCGGTTTAACTGGGGGGGTCTGCGGGAATACAGTGGCCCTTGTCGGACTTCGGCTCCGAATATATACTTTTACGTTTCCCTGCGTCTGAGGACAAGATACGATGAAGGACGGGATTCACCCCAAATACATGGAAACGGCGGTGACCTGCGGGTGCGGCAATACGTTCACCACGCGGAGCACGCGCAAGGAGTTGAAGGTTGACATCTGCAATATGTGTCATCCCTTCTACACCGGCAAGTTGAAATATGTAGACACGGCAGGCCGAATCGAGAAATTCCAGAACAAGTTTGCCGCCGGGACTTACGCCAGCTTGCAGCGACCCAAGAAGAAGGCCGCACCGCCGAAGACGGAAGCCTAGCACCGCTGGATGATTGCCATTGACACGTTGTCGCCGCAGGTGGACAACGTGTTTTCTGTGCGCACACGTTTTCCGGACTCGCCAGGTCTCTACCAGGCGAGCGACTACACATAGATCTAATTCCGGTCAGCAGGCGTTCCATGCGTGAAATGCTCGACGAAAAACTCGCTCGCTTCAATGAGCTCGAGCGGCAGATGTCGGTACCCGAGGTAGTATCCGATTCCAGCCGCATCGCGGCCGTTGCGCGCGAACACGGCTCGTTGGCTAAGTTGGCCACCAAGTACCGCCGCTTCATAACGCTGAACGAGGAAGTCGGAGAAGTCACCGAGATGCTCTCCAGCAGCGACGCGGAAGAGCGGGAGATGGCTGAGGAGGAGTTGCCCGAGCTAAAGGACAAACGCGAAGAGGTCTGGAACGAGTTGCTGGACATGACAGTCGGCGGCGAAGACGCCAATCGTGCGCGCTGCGTTATGGAGATACGGGCAGGGACCGGCGGCGATGAGGCTGCCTTGTTCGCTCGTGTCCTGTACGAAATGTACAGGAAACATGCGGAGGACAGGGGCTGGAAGATCGAAATCCTCGGCGCGAATCCAACCGAGTTGGGCGGCTTCAAAGAGATCTCGCTGGCTTTCGAAGGTGAAGGCGTCTACGGCGAACTACAGTATGAAAGCGGCGGCCACCGCGTGCAGCGTGTGCCCGAGACGGAGGCCAAAGGACGTATTCACACATCGGCCGCCACCGTCGCTGTCCTCCCTGAACCAGAAGACGTCGAGGTCGACGTGAAGCCCGATGATTATCGCAAGGACATCTTTCACGCCAGTGGACCCGGCGGCCAGCACGTGAACAAGACCGCATCGGCAGTGCGTTTGACGCACCACGAGAGCGGGCTTGTTGTCTCGATGCAGGACGAAAAGAGCCAGCACAAGAACTTGGCCAAGGCACTGCGAATCCTCAAATCGCGACTGTACGAGCGCAAGCAGCAAGAAGAGCACGAGAAGCGTGCCAGCGAACGAAAAACGCTGGTTGGTTCCGGCGACCGCAGCCAGCGCATCAGGACCTACAACTTTCCGGAAAACCGCGTCACCGACCACCGTATTGGCCTGACGCTGTACAAGCTGGACCAGATAATCGCAGGGAATCTCCAGCCGATAACGGACGGACTGATCGAGCACGACCGCGCCGAACTGCGCAGCTCGATGGGGACCCTAGACTGAGGGATCGGAAAACCGCCGCCACAAGACCGCTTGGCAATCCACCATGTCGGGAGCCGACAACTGGACGGTCGGTCGTCTTTTGACCTGGACGACCGACTACCTGAAACAGCACGATGCGGACAGCCCACGCTTGGACGCCGAAGTGCTGCTAGCCGACGCGCGGGGGTGCCAGCGAATCGACCTTTATGCGGCATTTGATGAAACTGTCGACGAAAGCGTGCGAGCGACATTTCGCGACTACGTGCATCGTCGCGCTCAAGGCGAACCAGTCGCCTATCTGGTCGGATATCGAGAATTCTACTCGCTGTCGTTTCGCGTCACGCCCGATGTTCTGATACCAAGGCCCGAGACAGAGCATCTGGTGGTCGAAGTCCTTGATCGGATCAAAGAGCGTGGTCCGTCCGAATCGCCCGTCCGCGTCGCTGATGTGGGCACTGGCAGCGGAGCCATCGCGGTTGGTGTGGCGAAACACGCACCGTCGTGCGAGATTACGGCGATTGACATTAGCCCGCAGGCCCTAGAAGTTGCCGAATCCAATGCACAAAGCCACGGTGTGGTCGATCGCATCACATTGGTTGAAAGCGATCTGTTCAATGCCGTACCGGCCGAGGCTCAATTCGACGTCGTTGCCAGCAACCCCCCCTACGTGAGCGAAGGGGAATGGAGTGAGTTGTCCAAGACGGTGAGGGACTTCGAGCCCTGCGGAGCCCTGGTCGCTGGTCCGGACGGTGACGAAACAATCAATCGTCTCATTCCCCAAGCCAGCGAACGCCTGCAACCGGGCGGTTGGCTCCTAATGGAAGTCAGCCCGATGATCGAAGAGCGTGTTCGGGCAAGCATCGCCGACGACGGACATTTTCGCCCCGCCGAGACCGTGAAAGACCTGGCTGGCGCCATCCGCATCGTGAAGGCCCAGCGGACCGATTAGCCACGACGCTGCAATTGTGCTTCGCTAGTCCTGGAATCCGCTTTCAGGTCGTTCGCGTGCAATACGCGCTCTAAAGTCGCCTAGCCACCGCCAATGCGTCCGTTCCTCCAGATCGACTTCTGTCACCAGCACTTGGCCCCATTCTTTGCCCTCGACGATCAACTCGCCCTTGTGGTCCCAGACGCCCGATTTCATCCAGTCGCGATCCGGGCTGGTGTAGGTGCTGGTGACCAAATAGACCTGATTCTCGATGGCTCGGGCAGCGGCCAAGGCCGGGTTGCCGCCCCAGATCGGCAGGGCGATCACTTCGGCACCGCGATTGCTTAGATTTCGGGCCACCTCCGGAAAGTGAACGTCCCAACAGATCATCACACCGAGTTTTCCGAAACGAGTCTCGAACACCGGGTACTCTGTGCCCGGGGTCACGCCGGCCGAGATCTCCTCGCGCGGTAAGCACACTTTGCGGTACTTGCCCACTAACTGCCCATCGGGTCCGATCACCGCCGCCGTGTTATAGACAACCGTACCGTCGCGTTCCGTTAGCCCGGCGACGATGTACAGGTTGTGTTGCTTGGCGAGTCGGCCGAAATACTCGGTGGACGGCCCGGGGATCGATTCGGCCACATCGGCCATCGCTCGGCCCGTTCCATAGTAGGTCAACGATTCGGGCAGACACACCAGATCTGCTTTCTGTCGACCGGCCTCGGCAACCAACGGCGCAAACTGTTCACATTTCTCGGCAGGCGTCTTGCCTGCTCGCGGCTGGAAGTGAACGGCAGCCAGCCGGACTTTGCGGCTGGGCTTTCGATCTAGCTGCTCCAGCACCACACTGCTCCAACGGACCTCGCCATCGGTCCAACGCAAATGCAGAGTGACGCGAGCTTGTGTAGCCGCCTTCGGCGTCTGGTAGACGTCCGTCACCGCCGTCCAGCCACCTCCACATGTCGCCCCATCCAGCGGATACTCCGGCCTCGCTTTGTCCTCCAGGTCTTCCTGTCCGCCAGCGACAAGTTTGCCGTCGTCGTCTTGCCAAGTGACTTGCGCAATCGCGCTACGCCACGGCGCCGACACGTTCTTCGTCTTTCGCAATGCGCAGAACCGATAGACGCCACCGCCTTCGATCGGGAACGTCTTGACCCAGGCACCGTCAATCGCCTCGCGATCCCCAGCCGATATGACTAGACACGGCTCATCGCCGGGCCCACCTCGCTTTTCGTGAGCGAACTCTGGGCAAATCTCATCCCGAGGCGACTCCGTGGTCCAGCCATTCGGCCTTCCCGCGTCTCCATCTGCGGCTTCGCACCGGCCACCGTAGACCCCTACGACGAGAACTGTCGCAATGAAGCCATAGATACGACACATTATCTTGTCCTCCTAATTCGCATGAAGACGACAATGATGAGGAGTTCAGCTACTTCTTGGGTTTCTCTTCTGGCTGCCGTTCGTAGTGACCGTGGTCGGTCGTCATCATTACGGTGACGTAACCCAGCCGCGCCGCGGAGGCGAGCTTTTGGAAGTTGATACCTTCCAATGTATCCGTCGTGCGGTGGTAGCGGGGGCTGAATCCGCAGAAGATGAATACGACCGGCACGCCCTTGCGATGGAACACCGCGTGATCGCTGCGATTGAAGACCTTTTCGGCATCGAATTCGAGTTCAAAATTCACGTGCCGATTTGCATCCAGCGTGGTCTCGTGTAGGCCAGCCGCGAGCTTTTTCGTGCCGACCAGATGCATTGTGTCTTCGTTTTCCTCGGCCGTCTCCTTGTCGTTTTCCTCGTTGCGGGCCACCATGTCCATATTCAACATACAGACCATGTCTTTGATTGGCTTCAGTGGATGCTCGCAATAATGTTTTGAACCAAGCAATCCCAACTCCTCTGCCGCGAACGCGATGAACAGCACGCTGCGGCGCGGCTTCACGGGATTCATGCTGATGGCTTCCGCGATTTGCAGAATGGCGGTCGTGCCGGAAGCATTGTCATCGGCGCCCAGATACACTTCGCCTCCACGCTCGCCCAGATGATCGAGGTGGGCGCCGATGGTCACATATTCATGTTTGACCTCAGGATCGGAACCCTCGAACCAGGCTACGACGTTGGGCGTCTTCAACGGCTTTTCGCTCATCTTGAATTCCACCGTCAATTCCGCGTCGAGTTCTTCGATCTTCAGGCCAGCCTCCTCACGTGGTTTCACCAATTCCGATGGTGCGCCGACGGCTCTAGCCAGTTTCTGCGCAGCTTGCTCGCTAATAACAGCGTCGATTCTGCCCTGCCGGTGAGTCGGTTTCCCTGTCACGAAACGTGTTCGGCTGCTGGGCTTGTCCGACGTCACTCGAATGATTGCGGCTGGCTGTTTCTTCATGACTTGCCCACGCACTGGGGAACGGGCGTCCTTGGTGACGAAGATCGCAAGCTTGTTCTTCAAGGACAGATCTTTTGGGAGCTTCTGGTCAGCTCCTTGCGCGTTGATAAACACGACCTTGCCCGTAACGGCTGGTGTATTCACGTGACTCGTGAAGCCCAGGTCTTTCTCGCCACAGATCTTCAAATCGTTTGGACCTGTGATAAAGCTCGTTTGGGCGTCCGGGCCGACGCGGGTCAAAGGGACGTTTTGGAAATATGTTCCGTCGTCGCCGATGGGTTCCCAGCCATGCTCGCCCAGCCGGTCCGCTACCCATTGGGCCGCTTTGGCATATCCCGGTTGTCCGGTGCCCCTACCAGCAAATTCGGCGCTGGCAAGGGTCGACAGCCACTCCTTCGCTTGGTCTTGGCTGATGCTTTCAAAACCTTGGCGAATTTCTTCCGGCGGCGATTCCGCGCCTGCATATTGAGCGCGAGCCGACGGTAGCTGGGACACACTGCATAGTGCAATGGATGTCAAGATGGTCAGACAGAACAAGAATCGACAGCATAGCGGCTCCAGTGAATCGAAGTGGGCTGACGCCGCGCGGCGGCGTCTTGTAGCGAAACACGATTCCTAGCCAAACGAGACGCGCGGGTCAAGCGAATGGCAGGAAGAAACCTGAGATAACGGCCCTACGACGATTTGCGGACCTGCCAATACAGGTTGGCGCCGGTCTCCTCCGCTGCGACCACTACACCGTGATCATCCAGGTGGGCCTGTTTCGCCAAGTCCATCATTGTCTGTGCGTCGCGATAGATAAGGTACCAGTTGCCAATCCATTCCATATAGTCGCGGCTTGTGTTGGCCGGCCCGAAGTTGAAAACCAACAATTCGCCACCGAGCGAGAGACAATCCCAGAATTCGGATAGCGTTGTCACAACGGTTTGGTCGTCCAAGTAGTCAAACAGCCCGGAGCAAAAGAGGAAGTCGACCTCTCCGAGCCGGTCCTTTATTTTACCTCTTTGCACCATGCGAAGAAGGTTGTCTCGAATGCATCGCAATCGGCCTTCTTCGAGCAGTATTTCGAGGCGACGACTCGCACGGTCAAGGGCCAATGGGTCCATGTCTATCAATGAGAATCCCACGTTCTGTCGTTCCGTGCCGGCAAGTTGCTGCAGGGCACGTCGTATGTCGATCGCCGGGCCGCAGCCGAAGCTGACAACGTGAGTGCGGGCACCGGGACGCTCGCGAACGAACTTGACCAACGAATCAGCGATCAACGCGGTACGGTTCCGCACGGCTTGGGGAGCCGCCTGGCTTTGAAAGAAACGGTCGAAGGCGTTCCCTAGAGGATCGCCGCACAAGAAGCCGCTACAGATCTTTTCCAGCATCTCGAAATCGCCGGCGTATCCTCGCGGTTTGGTCCGTGCGCGAAGCTGCAGCGTACCGACTTCGAGCCAAACCTTCGCGATCTGCCACAGAACACTGGATGGCAGCCGATTCGCTTCCCCCCAGCATTCCGTGGCCGACAATTGGCCAAGGCAACCGCGCATTGCCGCTTGCACCAGATCGAAAGTCTGTTCGGCGTCACGCCAACGCCTCGTCAGCTCTTCTGCTTGCTCGAGATCGTGAACCAGTTGCTCCGCCACTTCGCCGACGTACTGCAGCAGGCCCTCACCGGAAAGGCCAGCGGAGTTCGAGGGGCTCGGTTCGTCACTCATGGTAGGACACTCGTCATCGACGGAGCTAGCCGAGAGGATATGGATACTTGGCCGTGATCTCGTCCACTCGACGCATCACGTCTTCGTCAAGTTCCATGTCGGCGGATTTGAGACTGTCCTCCAGTTGCTCCACGGTGTTGGTGCCGACGATGGTCGACGCGACGAAGTCGTGCTGTTTGCTCCAAGCGATCGCCAGCGTGACGGCGCTGATTCCGATGTCGGCGGCCAACTCCCGGATTTCTTGCGCGGTGTTCAGGCTCTTTTCGTTCACGAACCGGCTGGCTATCTTCTTTTGACGTTCGCCGCCGGTTTGCAGATACTTGGAAAAGCGCGCGTTTTCGGGTGGGTTTTCTTGATTGTACTTGCCGCTGAGCACACCGCCGCCCATCGGCGAATAGGGCAACAGACTGATCTGCTCGCGGTGGCAGACCTCGGCCAATTCGTCCTCGAAACGCCGATTGACAATGCTGAAGTTGTTTTGGACGGATTCGTAGCGGGCCAATCCTCGCTGTTCGGCAACCGCTTGAGCCTTCATGACGCCCCAAGCTTTTTCGTTACTCGACCCGATATACCGCACTTTGCCTTCTTCGATCAGTTCGGTGAGCGTTTCAAGCGTGTGTTCGTAAGGCATGTCATGATCGGGCCAGTGGGTCTGGTAGAGGTCCACGTAGTCCGTGCACAAGCGTTTCAAGCTGCCTTCGATCGCGCGACGGATATGGTGCCGGTCGATGCAGGTGTGCCCTTCGCGGACGGGCGGCACAAACCAGCCGTGTCCAGGGCCGCAGAACTTGGTGGCGATGATCACACCATCGCGATTCTTGGTCTTGAGCCACCTGCCCACAATTTCTTCAGTCCGGTGCATATGCGCCGGATCAGGTGGAACGGGATAGATCTCGGCCATGTCCAGGAAATCCACTCCCGCTTCGACAGCCCGGTCCAGAATCCGAAAAGCCTCGGCCTCGTCGCAAGTCGTCCCGAATGTCATGGTGCCCAGACAGATTTCGGACACCACCATGCCGCTGCGGCCTATACGTCGTTTTTTCATGGTTCCTTTTCGTCGTTTACACGTTTCGAACAGACCTTGCCGTGTCGTCGACATTCTACCATTGGGATGTGTATTCTCGACAGGAACACACCCATGAAAAAAGCCTCCGCAGCGAACTGCGGAGGCTTTTAGTATTCAAAATCCCGGCGAGACCTACTTTCACGCTTTCAGCACTATCATCGGCTCGCAGTGCTTAACTACTGTGTTCGGGATGGGAACAGGTGTGACCACTGCGATATGATCACCGGGAAGAGGTGCCGCGAACCGTTAGGCCCAACGGCACCTTGGTTGTTCGGTAGATGGCCCGTTCAAGAGCTCTCGATATAAGTGGCCAAGCTTTCGTCCGTTAGTACTGCTTAGCTGAACACGTTACCGTGCTTACACATGCAGCCTATCAACCTGGTCGTCTTCCAGGGGACTTTCGCGCTTTCGCGCTTACGAAACCTAATCTCGGGGAGGGCTTCACGCTTAGATGCTTTCAGCGTTTATCCT
>CAZUAH010000129.1:0-28956 GCA_964617665.1 uncultured Pirellulaceae bacterium | reverse complement strand
CCTTTGCGTACGGCAAACCGCAAGACGGGAGCAATGTACTCGGCGCTCTGGACGACTACGCGTGGGTAGTCCACGTGGGCAAGCGTTGGGGCCGCCTGGATGTCTCGCCGGGACGCGCGGAATAGACACCTCAGGGAGTCGCCGTTGGTGGCCAACGCAGCCGATACGAGGCCCGTTGCGGAAACGCGATGGGCGTCGCAGGTGTGGTAGTAGTAGCTTTCGTCGTGGCCATCACCGTCGGTGTCCACGGCGCGGCCGCACGTGCCTTCTAGCCAGTTGAGCACCCTATCGGCCATGGGGCTATCTGCCCCGTCCACTTGCCTTCCGAGCAGCGGGATGAAGGCGTTGGAGAGCGCCAACGGAACGCCGCCACAACAACCCATGATGGCGCTATTCTGGGCATAGGCCTGATTGGCTTGCGGATGCTTCCACTGTGCTTTTCTGAGCGTATGGTGCCAGCCCTCTTCGGCAAACGTTGTCTTGGGGAACCAGGGATAGCTCCAACCCAGCGCCCAGCAGTCGGCGCCCACGTCGGCCGCTGGCATGAACAGGCCGAGTTTCCGATCGTAGAGCACGAAAAGGAACTCTCGATTCTCTGGATCGGGGATCCGGAAGTTCTTCGACATCCAAGAGAACCATTTCTGGTTGACCTTGGCGTAGTCTGTCCCATGAACCACGTCGTGCAGCAAGAACGATAACGCGCTGTGCGAGTTGCAGTCCGCGAACAATAGGTTCGGCTCACAGCAGATGCCGCCGCTGGGATGTGCCTTGCACTGATTGTGCAGTCGCTCGACGGCCTGCTTCAAGTCGTAATGGGTCTTCCGACCGTCCCGCCAAACGAAATTCCAACCATGTTCCGAGTATCGCAAGTCTCCGGTCAGCAATTCGTACAAACCCATCAGTTGCGTCAAGTGGCCAGTGTACATCACGTTCTCGTATCGGCACGGGTCGGGCGGCCCCTCACCGTAATCCCAGTAGTGCGTCACGTAGTACCAGACGCGAACGTCGATCATTCGTTCGCAAAGATCGAGTAGCTGCCGACTGACGATTTCCCGATAGGTTGGCGTTTTCGCGGCCATGGTCGCACAACCGTAGCCGCCGAAGGCCAATTGGTAACGCAGGCTCGTGATGCCAAGTTGTTTGCCGTCGTCGTGCCACTCGGCCCAATGCTCGGCCGACCGGTCTTGAAGGAACGTCAGGTTAGAGAACCAGCGCTGGATAGCCAGTTCCCGATCACTGAGACCCTCGCCCCACGTCGGCGGCTCGGCCCGCGCCGAACTGAAGATGCAAAGCGACATCGCGGCGACGAAAACGCTGTTGAGAAAACGGTTGTAACTCATGACGCTGATTATTGCCTTTCCTGTGTCAATCAGTCTATGGTCGGAGAAGTTGGCACCGCAATGACTTATAATGACAGTTTAATGACATATTTGGACAACCGCTTGCCAGCGGCAAAGATTGCGGCTAGAGCAATAGACGTATGGCTGATTCGGGCATCGTGACAAAAGGAAGCACCAACGTGTCGATCGTGAAAGCACTCCTGCATTTGGTACTGTCTTGCGTCCTCTCCGTGCTGGGTAGTGGAACGGTGTGGGCGCAGGAGTCGTTCCCGCCCGGCGGAGACTGTGCTCTGTGGCTGGATTTCGAAAAGGTTGTGGACGATGGGTTCGTGTGTGCGGCCACGGGAACTGCTTGCCGTGTTTCGGGGCAGGTGCTGACGCAGCAGGGGGCCTTGCATGCCACACCGTTCAACGTACTGGCACTCGATCTACCCGCGTTGAAGGGCACCGAACAACTAACGCTTTCCGTCTGGGTGGCTCCGCAGACCGCACTGCGCTCCTATCAAACCTTGCTCTACAAGGGCAAACGCAAAGGACCGGCGTTGCAGCAGATTCATTTCTCTCTGTGTCTGTTCGATGGGAGGCCTGAGTTCAAGTTCAAAGACGAGAAGGGTGCCTGGAAGGGCATCATGCGCAACGCCGAGCAGTTCACAATCCCCGGACAACCTGCCACTCCTTTGGCCAAAGTGCCCAGCGTCGCATTTTGTCGCTGGTCTCACGTCGCGGCGACCTTCGATCGGGGGCGCATCGTCCTATTTCTTAACGGCAAACCGATTCTATCCGGCGATTGCCCCGTGCGCCGCCTTGTGCCGAATGCACATCCGGTGCGCATTGCCGAAGGGGAAAGCTTGACGGGCCATCGAGCGTACCTTTGTCCGGGATTGATCGACGATGTTCGCATTCACAACCATGCCTTGACCGCCGAGGAAATCGCCGCGATATACCAGCGGGATCGGGCAAAGCATCCGATGGGGCTGCTGGACATCCGGCCTCTTCAGCCGCCCGGCTATGATCCGGAGTTCAAGACGAAGCTGCCTCTGGTTGCAGCTTACGAGCAGAACCTGCCGTCCAGGCCTGGCAGGAAACAAGTTTCTTCGGCGATCAAGCCTCACCGTGGTGCTCCGACCATTCATGTGGACGGCAAACCTGTGTATGCCATGGCCATGATGCCGGAGCCCTATGTATCCAACGAACAGATCACGCTGTCGTGTCGTGATTTCGCGGCTGCCGGGCTGAATCTCTACAGCGAGATCTTCTGGTCGTGGATGAAGCCGCAGCAGGGCTGCCACGGGTGGTGGCTTGGTCCTGGCCAGTACGACTTTGAGAAGATCGACGGCCGTATCAATGCCATTCTCAAGGCGAATCCGGAAGCTCTCATCTTCCCGCGCATCAAACTCAATCCGCCTGACTGGTGGCTGCAGTCGCACCCCGACGAGATCGCTCGTCAGGCCGATGGCACATCCGGCCAGCAGGCATCGCTGGCATCCGAGCTCTGGGAAGAGGCTTACGAACGCATGTTGCGAGATGTGGTGCGGCACATGGAGACGAGCGACTATGCGGGGCATATTGTGGGCTACCAGCCGGCCGGCGGCGGATCCAGCGAGTGGTTCTGGTGGGGCAAGAACGGGCACATGGACTACTCTCCGGCCGCCACTCGCCGGTTTCGCACGTGGCTCGGCGAACAGTACCAGGGAGACATCCAGACGCTTCGACGGGCGTGGGGTAACGACACGCTCACTTTCGAGCGTGTCGAGCCGCCAACGCTAGCGTTCCGCCAAGCGACTGAGCATCTTTTCTTCCGCGATCCGCAAAAGGCCCGTGCGGTCATCGACTACCGACGCTTCTTGAGCGATATGGTCAGCCGGAACATCGTTCGAAGCTGCGGCATCGTGAAGGAGGAAACGCGAGGAACGAAGTTCACGGGCGTCTTCTACGGCTACTCCAGCTATTGCACGACGCGGAACGGTTTCCAGGGACTGGCAAACGTGTTGGCGTCTGCTGACGTGGACTTCCTGTGCGCTCCGACGGCCTACGACTATCGGCGCGGCGGCGATCCGGGCAGTCATATCTCGACATACAACGGCAGTTACCGCCTGCACAACAAGCTGTACTGGGACGAGGTGGACACACGCACGCACCTGTGCTCGGCGCTGGTTCACTACCGCACGGCCACACCGGCCGAGACGGTCTCGGTGCTGCAGCGATCGTTCGGCTACTCGTTGACCAAAGGGACCGGATTGTGGTGGTTTCTGCTGGCAGGCAACGCCACATTCCATCAGGCGGAGGTCATGGACTCGATCGCCGAGATGAAACGTGCTGGCGAGATCGGCTTTCGTGCCGACCGTAGTCCCGTCCACGACGTGGCCATCTTTGTCGACGAGCCAAGCATGCTGTATTCGAACAGCAACCCCGCGCTGCGCAATGCGATCTTGCGCACCACGCTCGACGAACTGGCCTGCATGGGCGCCCCCTGCGACATCTACCTGCTGTCAGACATGGATCATCCAAAACTGCCGGATTACAAGCTCTACATCTTTGTCAACGCGTTTCGCGTGGATGAAGCGACGCGCGCGGCGATCGACGCCAAGGTCAAGACAGCGAACAAGACAGCCGTCTGGGTGTATGCGCCGGGCTATATTGGCGAGGACGGTTTCAGCACAGCCGGCATGAAATCGCTGATCGGCATGACGGTGGCGGCGCATAAGGAGAGCATGGATGCGGAACTCGTGCTGACGGACGCGCGGCATGCCATCACGTCGAAGGCCGGGCACTGGCGCTCGGGCTGGTCCGTGGGGCCGGTGTTTTCCGTGGAAGACCCCGACGCGCTCGTGCTGGGCCGAACGGGACGGCACGGCTCGCTGGCGGTCAAGGAATTCGACAATTGGCGGTCTGTGTATTCGATGCTGCCGCTGAGCCGCGAGTTGCTGCTGGGGTTGTGTCGATACGCCGGGGTGCACGTATACTCCGAGACGTTCGATCCGTTCTCGGCCAACAAGAGCTTTGTGATGATCCATACGGCGTCCGCCGGTCCCAAACGCATCATGCTGCCGGGCACCCACGACGTGGCCGACGCCCTGTCCGGTCGGCCGGTGGCCAGCGGAGTCAGCGAGATCCGAGAGACGTTACCAATGGGCGTAACACGGATCTATCGGATTGCCCCACGGTGAAAGGGTCCTTGATAGCAGTGTAGAACATGCCACAGAGTCCTTCCTCAGACTCGTAACTCGCAAGCGATGACGTCCATTGCCAAATGGCCCTCCAGGAGTTGAATATATTATGTTGATCACAGTGATTGCTGTTTGTACGACCCTAGTAGCTGCTGAAGAGGCGAGCCCGGTTGGTGGTGATTACGGGCAACCGCGACTTTTGATCGCGGCACCGGAGAATCCGCGTTTCTCTCACTTGGCTTGGCCCAAGGTCTGTCACACTGAAGACGGCACGCTGGTGGTTGCTTTCGTCGCTGCACGAGCCCATACGCGGGACGGCTGTCCCGCCGTGTCAGTGTCGACCGACGGAGGTACAAGCTTCACTCGACCACATATTCTCAAGGAGTTCGATTCGTCGCAGGACTACGCCCACTGCGGCAACGTCGCGCTGGGCACGGCGGAAGACGGTTCCGTTGTACTATTGGCGATGGCGTTCACGGGCGACACGCGAAACACGATCTTCGGGTGGCGTTCGACAGATACCGGCAGCACCTGGCAGGCGGTAGACACGTCCGCCTTGGCAAACAACAAAACAGGATCGGTTTTCGGACGCATCTCTTTCGTGCCAGGGAAAGGACTGATCGCGTTCGGACATTATCGGCCGCCAAGCGAGCCGTCCACGGGTATTTGGATGTCCGTTTCCCAGGATCACGGACAAACGTGGGGGCCGCCGCGATTGGTGGCACCAGGACGCTATTACGAACCGGCCGCGGTGTTCGCCGCGGGCCGATTCATCGCACTCTTGCGCAACGGACGAAACGAGTTTCGCTGGCGATACGACCAAGCGGTTTCCGACGATCTGGGCAAACGCTGGCGAGTGACACCGGGCGCGATTGCCGTCGATCCGAAGAGCCGATGCTCGTTACCCAGTCCTTTCATTGCCGTCTCTGGCCGTGATCCAACACTGCTATACGCCTTGCAGTCCGAACGAGGAACCATCGATGACAGCCGAGGACGCATCTATCTATGGACAGCCGATGCCAAGACGCTTGAATGGAAACGTCAGGGCTTGGTTGTCAGTATCCCCAGAGAAGCCACCGGGCTGTCCGACTGGTCCTATCCCTGGATGACATCCCTGGATGGCGATAAGTGGTTTCTGGTGTTCTATGCGGGCGGCGTTTCCGGGAGCAATTCAATTTGGGCGGTGACGATACCATGAGAACAGTCACTGCTCGCTTTAGGTCTTGTTGTATCTGCATGACGTGATCCGTTGAAAAGCCAAAGAGGTCATGATGAGTCTTCTGATTAATCGACGTACTGCGGCAAAGGCGTTCCTCACAACAGCCGCGGGCGGGATGATGCCGTGCGTAACGTCACAGTCGTTTGCAGCGGATCGCCAAAACGCCTCCGACGAGAGAATCCGAACAGAGGTTTGTGTGATAGGCGGTGGAAGTGGCGGAACGGGTGCCGCTCTGGCTGCAGCTCGTGCCGGTGCGAAGGTTGTCTTGGTGGAGCGCGAATCCGTACTCGGCGGCACTGCCACCAACGCGTTCGTCAATATCTGGCGGCCTGGCATGGGAGTCAATGGCATCGCCCATGATATCTTTCTGGAGATGGTGAAAGACCCGAATGCCGTCACCTTGCCGCCTGGATGCGATCTCAGCGCCCACTATGCACGAAGCCAACTCGGCCCCAGGTTCATCAACGGGAAAAACGTCAAACGAGGCGTAAGCCTGCCGTTCGAACCTCGGGCAATGGACTATGCTGTACGCAGCTTGTTGGATGCTACCGGCCGCTGCCAGACACTTTTGGGAACGACGTTCTGCCGAAGCCACGTCGGAAACAACTCTGTGAAGGCTGTGGAAGCGTGGTTTGCCGGTAAACGGATTCTGATCGAGGCCGATGTCTTCATCGACTGCACGGCTGATGGTGATGTCTGCGTTGACGCTGAGTGTGAGTATCACATGGGCGAAGACCCACGGTCGCGCTACGGCGAGCCGCACGCGCCAGAACAACCTCGAATGATTCTCAACGGCTTAACGCTCTGTTATCGAATCACCGACACGGGCATCAACCAGAAGCCATATCTTCCTGACGGTGTGAAGAAAACGAGTCGCTCCGTTAGCGCGTGTTTCGATCGAATGCCGAATGGAGATATCGTCATCAACGTTTGCGGCATGATCGGCGGCAATGCCGTCCTATGCATGGAACATAGCGCATTGATGCGCGAAGCACACCGGCGCGTTTTGACGCACATGTACCAGATTCAGAGGCTGCCGCCCGACGATCCTTGGGCCAGGGCGGCTGGCGGCAAGGGGTGGAGCACGTGGGCGATCTCGGCCATCGCGCCACGAATCGGCGTGCGCGAAACACGCCGGATCGTCAGCGAGTATGTACTGAACGAAAACGACTGTGTGGGAGGCCTAAGGCAGCAGAGGCACAAAGACATTGTGGCCATTGCCGACCACAGTATCGACATTCACGGGTGCGGCCACCTTTCCGTCCCCTTTCTCCGCGGTCCCTTCGGAATTCCCTATCGATGTCTGTTGCCCAAGGCCATGAACAACCTGATGATCGCCAGCCGAGCTGCAGGCTTCTCCCACATCGCCTCTGGGGCGGTGCGTTTACAGCGCACGTTGATGACGCTCGGTCAGGCGGCCGGTAACGCCGCTGCGATCGCCTCGAAGCATCAGATCGGCGTCGACCAAGTCGACATCGCCGAGTTGCAGGCGATGTTACAGGAACAGCGAGTCGACATCACCACTCCGCCGGAACAGGCGTACCGTGCATCGCCCGTTTTTGAAACCGCTTCCAAGTACTCAAACGGGAATTGAAAGACATGAAGAACACGCAGATATGCCACACTTACTTGCTGCTGTGTTGGGCCGGCACTCTGATTCTTCCGTTGTCAGATGCCCTGGCGAATGATCCGCCGTCGTTGACGTTGGCGGGAGATTGGGAAATCCGCGTCACGCTGCCGCAGTCGTCACTCGGCGAGGCCGAGCCGACTCGCGAGATTTCGGAAGTGCTGCAGGTACCGCCGCCGACAACAATCACCGTAACTGCCGAGAAGCACGCCGTACTGCCTCTGTACCAGGCGAAAGGCGGGGCCGGCTGGCGACGGGGAGTGCGGTTGAAAGGCGTCATCGCTCAGGAATGCACGACACGTCATCTGCTCGACCCGGAAAACATCGAACTGCACGCGGGGCCGGAAGGTGATTCTCAGGCGTTCGAACTCGGCAAGGACTACGCAGCGGATCAGGAGTGGGGCAGTATTGGGCGGCTGCCGGACGGTCGCATCGGCGCGAATCAACCGGTCTATGCCACGTATCGTCACGGCATGCTCCGTGTCGATCGCCGTTTCGTCCGGCGTCTTGCCCCGAAGCTCAGTCAAAATTCGGTCTAGTTCGTTGAGCAAGGCCATCGCCTGTGGCCGGTTTTCCACATTCTCCAGCCGGCACGGCCAGCCTTTGTTCGGCCAGAATCGCCAGGGCGGAAGCTCGAATGAGTCTTTGAGCGCCGACAATCTGTCGTCAAACTGGTTGCCGTCTCGACCATCGAGGGCCCGTAGACCTGCCGGTAGATGGCCTCTCGCGTCCGCTGCCAGTTGTGCCTGGCCGGCTCCCACGCCCAGAGTCCTAACGCGCCGACCTGGTACTCCTCCGGCCAGCCGCCAACGACGCCCCAGAGCAGCGCCCAATTGGTGTTGTTCGGGGCATTTCGGATTTGGTCGTACTGCGGATTATGCCAGCCCATGGTCAACGGCTGAATGTTGAGGTAACCCGGCTTGCCGTCAGCCCGAGGCGGGCAGGCCACACCCCCGTTGTGCAAGAATCCGCCGCGGAAATTCACCAAGTTGTGCCACCAACCGGGCAGGCCGTTGATGCCAATCCGCCCAGCCGTGGCCGCATCGTCGGCGCACGGAACGCGCGTGAACATCCACTGGGCATCAGCCAGGCCCCACTCGCTAGCCGCCTTGTGGTTGAACTCCATGTCAATTGTCTTGTACTCTTTTTCCGGCGGCGTGATGGCGATCTTCCGCCCCGTCATGTCGTGCTCGGCGCCAAGTTTCAGCACGCGCTGGATCACCTCAGCTGAACTGTCGCCGGCGCCAGTGTCGTCGAACGAAATCCACAGGCCGTCGACCCCCAACGCGATGAGTTCCTTGAACGTCTTGATCACGTCGTCGATCTGGTCGCGGTTCACGCCGCACGAGACGGTGCCGTAAACGAACAGGCCGCGGCGATGCGACTCGCGGATCATCCGCTCGACCAGCGGTTCATCGAGCGGGCGCCCGGCCGGAAATCCCATCGAGGCCTTACGCGCGGGGGAATACGATCGTGGGCCTAACGTCCGGATCGTCACGCACATCGGTAGAATTGATCCGCGAGCGGAGATAGGCGTCCAGCGCCCCAGGCACGAGATGTTGCCTGAGCACCGAATGGGGCCGGCCTCGCCTGGCAATGCTGGGCCAGTCGCGGACCGAAACAACAGGAAAGACGACACGATCATCTTCCTGCCGGAACAGGTCGAAGAACGCATTCTGTCCGTAGATCACACCTCGCGGGTTGCTCCCACCGATCAGGATCACCTGGCGCGGCCCGTCGTCGAGGCAGCGAATGATGAATCCATCGTGGCCGGGAGATTCGTCATTCAGCTCGATGCTGCGATCACGGCAGAGTGTCGTCAGCAGCATGTTGGTCTCTACTTGGCCCAGCAGGAATACTTGACGCACAGCCGGTGGTAGCTCGGCTTCCACGTAGATCGGCAGCTTGCGCTGAAAACGGCGCTCGACTTGTGTCTGTAGATATTCGGCCGCGTAATGCTCCGGCTCGATAGCTTTCGTGCCGATGACGATCGCCGCGGCGTCAGGGGCGTGAAGCGTTCCGACGGTCCCCGAGTCGCGATACTGTTTCGGACGTGGGACGATCGGGCATGGGGCTTGTTCCTCGCCCGCGACGGAGAACGTCGGGACCGCGGCTAACTGGCACGTCAGCGTCAGTTGCTTGATGCTCATGCGTAGACAACACTCCAGAAATAGGCGCCGACTCCTGTGGGATAGGCTTCCAGCCTGTCAGCTCAATCGGACGACAGGCTGGAAGCCTATCCCACTTCTGTCTCAGGTCGCGTTTACACGTTTCCAAGTCCTGATCAAGATCGCCGCGCAAACGGCTGCCGCGCCGGTCAACAGGGCGGCGGGCAGCCAGTTGCCGTAGATCCAATAACCCGTAGCGATCAGTGCGCTGTAGACCGCCGCGCAGCCGATCAGCATGCAGACGATTTCCATGGGCACGTTCCAGCGTTGGCGAGCTTCCTCGACCAGTTTGCCATCGGGCGCAGCTCGGCGGAGGACGGCTGCCCAGCCAGGACCGCCGGGCCGGACTAACTTGCAGAACCGTCGCAGCGTCGCTTCGTCCGTTGGTCGGGTGAGGAAGGTGACCAGCAGCCACGCGAGCGTGGTGATGTCGACACCGATGACGATTTTGGCCCAGCTCGGCAGGTTTTGTGGTCCGAAGAACTCCAGACCGACGGCCACCACGAACGAGACGACCATCGCGGCGATTTCGCTGAATGCGTTGATCCGCCACCAAAACCAGCGCAGAAGGAACAACAATCCCGTGCCCGCCCCCACCTGTAACAGGATCCGAAACACCTGTAGGGCATTGCTCAGGGCCAGCCCCAAAAAGGCCGCGGCTACCATAGTCAGTAGCGTGCAGATTCGCCCGGCCAGCACCAATTGCTTCTCCGACGCCTCGGGCCGCACGAACCGCTTGTAGAAATCGTTGACCACGTAGGACGAGCCCCAATTGAGGTGCGTGGACAGCGTTGACATGAAGGCCGCCATCAGCGAGGCCAGTACCAACCCTCGCAATCCGCTCGGCAACAGCGTCATCATCGCCGGGTAGGCCAAGTCGTGCTTGACCACATCTGCGGGCATGTGGGGAAACGCGGACTGGAGTGACTCCAAGTCGGGGAAGACGATGATCGAGCAAAACGCGACCAAGATCCACGGCCAAGGCCGCAAGGCATAGTGGGCCACGTTAAAAAGCAGGGTCGCCCCGGTGGCGTGTAGCTCGTTCTTGGCCGCCAGCATGCGTTGGGCTACATAGCCACCGCCACCCGGTTCGGCGCCGGGATACCAGACGCTCCACCACTGCACGGCTAGCGGGATCAGGAAGAACGGGACCAGTATGTCGGGATCGTTCCAGTCGGGGAACATCGAGAGCTTGGTGCGCACGACTTCGTGTTCCAGCAGCAGAGCTAGTCCTCCCACGCAGTCCAGGTTGAGCAGATAGATTGCGGCGGCGATTGCCCCGCCCATGGAAATGACAAACAGCAGAAAGTCGGTGATCAGCACGCCCCTCAGTCCGCCCAGCATGCTGTAGATCGCGGTCACCAGGCCGGCGACCAAAACGGTCTGGACCGGCGTGGTCCCTAGCATGGCCCCGGCAATCTTGATCGCCGCCAGATTGGCCGAGGCCAACACGATCACATTGAACAACACGCCTAGGTACAGTGCGCGAAATCCCCGCAGGAAGGCCGCCGGCCGACCGCTGTAGCGAAGCTCGTAAAACTCTATGTCGGTCATCACGCCCGAGCGCCGCCAGAGCTTGGCGTAAACGAACACCGTCATCATGCCGGTCAACAGGAACGCCCACCAGATCCAATTGCCGGCCACGCCTTGCTGGCGAACGACATCAGTGACGAAGTTGGGCGTGCCGGCCGAGAACGTGGTGGCCACCATCGACATCCCAAGAAGCCACCAAGGCATTCCACGTCCGGCGAGAAAGAAATCGGCCGAGCTGCGGCCGGCGCGCTTCGTCACCGCCAGACCCACGGCCAGCGTGACCACCATGAAACCGACGATGATCGTCCAGTCGATCGTGTCTACAGACATCGGTTACCTACAGGTACTCTTCCGGGAACTTCCAGGGATCTCGATATTCGGGTTTGGCCAGCTTGGTGGCTTCCTCGTCGCCGATGATGGTTTCAGTCTTCGGGTCGAAGTTCAAATCGCGGCCGACCTTCATCGCCAGGTTGGCCAGCATGTTGCCCGTGTTCAGCTTGTGGGCGTATTCCACGCCGCAACTCGGCTGCTGACGCGAGCGGATGCAGTCGAGCCATTCGCGTTCGTGGCCGGGCGACGGCGGGATCGACTCCTCTGGCGGCTCGGCCTCGGCCAATGCGGTGGTCTGCGGGACGACCTGATAGGTTCCGTAGTTGCCGTAGATCGCTCCCTCGACGCCGTGCAGGAAGTAGCCCAAACGCCGCTGGATGCCTTCCATTTTCGCCCCGTGCTTGGTGTATCGAGCCACGTCTTGCAGGTTGAAGCCAAAACTGCTGACCTGCGACATCGACCAAATGAGCGTTACATCAGGAAACTCGAACGTCACCTCGTGCGTGTCGGGGGCGTCGGTGTTATCCTTGACATGCCGTTTGGAACTGAAGCTGCTAACCCGCGTGGGGAAATTCAGCCCCAGTGCCCAGTACGGCAGATCGAGGATGTGCTCGCTCATGCCGCAGGTGCGCCCGCCGCCGTAGTCGAGCCACAGCGTGTGCGCGTAGCCGCTTTTGACGATGTTGGTGTTGAACGGCCGGATCGGTGCCGGGCCGGCCCAGGCATTCCAGTCGAGGCCTTCCGGTGGGTCGCTGTCGGGCGGAAACCCTTCGCCGTCGGGGGCGTGGTTGGACACCAGAAAACAACGAGCCACAGCAATCTTGCCGAGTTTGCCCGACTGGACCCACTCGACCACCCGGCGATAGGTGTCGCTGGCGTGAATCTGCGTTCCGAGCTGCGATATTCGATTGTGCTTGAGCACCGCGTTTTTCACCACCCGGCTTTCGTCCAGATGCAGAGTCATCGGCTTCTGGATGTAGATGTCTTTGCCCGCCTCGCACGCGTCGACCACCTGCCGACAGTGCCACTGGTGCGGCGTGGCGATGATCACGGCGTCGATATCCTTATCGGCCAGCAGTTCGCGATAGTCGTGGTAGCCTTTCGGTTTGTTGCCGTACTTCTCCAGCGTACGGTCGAGATGCGATTTCCACACATCACAGACAGCCGCAATGTTGATGTCGTCGTACTTCGCACAGTTGGCCAAGTTGCCGTTGCCCATGGCACCGGCTCCGATCAGTCCCAGGCGGATCTTGTCGTTGGCGCCGGGCTTGCCCGGAGCAGCTAAGGCAGTGCGCGAGATGATCGTCGGAACCGCGACGCCGGCTACGGCCGTCTGGGCGAGAAAGCGGCGACGAGTGTATTCACTGTGCTTGGACATGGAAGGGCTCCCTTTTTGGAAGGTGGATGACGGATGGCTGGTCTCTTTCGGCTTCGTAGCTCAGGCTGTGCCTGACGGAAACGGGCCCGAATGGCGTCAACCCGCAATTCGTCAGGCACAGCCTGACCTACTGAGTGCTGGAGTTTTGCTATTGCTCCAAACGCACGTGGGGTGGACTGGCATAGGATGCCCAGACGGACTTCAACGTGGCTTCGTCGCTCGGTCCGGGGTGGATCCAGAGCCGATACTTCAGCACGAGCGGTTTATCGCGCCCGAGTGCTACTTCACGATCTCCGGGCCAAGCTGGCTGGACGCTGCGCCATTTCGGGTATGCTCCGGGCACTTTGTCGGCGGTTTGTGGGTTGGGGAAACTCGGATAGTCTGGATTCGTCACGTGCTCTAACATCGCAACGCCAGCCAATCCTTTGCCACCGGGGAAATTGCCCGTCAAGTGGTACCACGCCCGGCGCGGTGTAGCTTCCGGCGGTTCGATGTGCATATCGATGTTCCGCTGGTCGAACTCCGGAAACGTGCGCAGATTGAAGCCACCATAAGTCGCCTTGGGGCGGCCGCCAATGCTCACGTCGTCCGCCAGGGCCGTCAGCCGTATGTGAACGTCGAAAAACCGGCAGCGATTCTGTTGCCGAAAGACGCGGATGGCCACGTCCTCGCGAACGATTGGCTCGCGGTCGTCCCACTTCCACACGTTCTCGGCATCGATCGCCGCCAGCACGGGACCTGCTTCGATGCGATCCATACTGACCGGTCGCGCCCACACACCTCCTGGCTGCGTCGCCAGCACACGGACCGCCCAGATGTCGCGGGCTTCGCCTTTGAAACGCACAACCGGCCAAGCCCAACAGATGCCCCGGTGGTGCGGATGGTTCATCGAGTAATCGTCCGTTAGTTCCTCGCCGTCGGGTCCGAAGACAGGGTGGATGTAGTCGCCACGAGCGTAATAGAGCGGTGGGTCACGGTCTTTTTCGAAGTGCTGGACAATCTCCGGCGGCGGCGGGACGGTGCCCTGGTTGTAGCGCAGCACTGGCAGGTCCCCCTCGTTCACGTCCACGGCTTTCCGCTGTTGATCCAGAGACAATGCCAACGCCGGAGCGGCCGGCCTGTCACCTACGACCAGTTCGAAACGCCGTTCGCGGGCGGAGCCTGGTGGCATCAGCCACCACAGCTTTCCCTTCTTCGACCCCTTTGCGTCCGGGACGAACTGCACCGGCACGGCGGGGCTACCTTTCCCGCATCCCGCCAACTGTAAGCACTCCGGTTTCAACGTTTCATCGAAGACCTGTGCCAGATCGATGTCGACCGAGGTCGGCGCGCCGACACGCGCCCCCGTTCCGCCCGCGTCAGTCACGACGAGGATCGGACCGCTAGCCGACGCGCAGGTAGCCGCCAGCAAAAAGGCGGCTAGAAGCATCATTATGGATCGTTTCATCTCTGTACCTCCTCAGTTCATTTCGAGGGTTTAGCCCAAATCACTGGGTCGCGGTGATAGTTGATTCCAAGTTCGTCCAGTCGTCTCCCATGTGTCGCAAGTCGAGCTCTGAAACCGGCCCATTCCCGTGCGTCTTTCGGTGACCAGCCGACTTCGGCAAATGCACAAAGCCGCGGAAAGACCAGCTCGTCGTGTCGGTGCTGCGGAAAGCCCCAGAGGCAAGGTTCCAGTCCCAAAACGTGCTTGGCCTTCTCCGGGGACAACTCGGGCGGGGTCGGCTCGAAGGCGTAACACTTTTCGATAGCAAGCCCGCGGTAGTTGAGATAGCAGCTTCTGTTCGTCGACATGACGACATCGTGCCCTTGATCTGCGGCGGTCACTGCGTGGTGTGGTTCCAGCCACGATTGCACCGTCGCCTCGGGTGCCAGTCCGCCTTCGGCGATTTCGGTCCAGCCGATGATACGGCGGCCTTTGCCGACCACGAATCGCTCGATCCGCTTGACGAAGTAGCTTTGCAGCTCGTCCTCGTTCTTGAAGCCTTCGGATTTCATGCGGTCCTGGCACAACGGGCACTTCTTCCAAGGCCCCTTGATGCGTTCGTCGCCCCCGATGTGGATTAGCGGCGACGGGAACAGTTCCATAACTTCCGACAACACGTCTTGAAGAAACTCGAATGTCTTTTCATTGCCTGCGCAGTAGTTGTTCGGAAAATCGTAATAGCTGTCGACCGGGTCCTTTCGGTTCGTCGCGTTCGGGCAACGCAACTCGGGATAACATGCCAGGGCCGCACTCGCATGGGCCGGCAGCTCGATCTCGGGAACGATCGTGATGTGGCGTTCCGTGGCATAGGCGACGATCTCTCGCACATCGTCCTGGCTGTAGAAGCCGTGTGTGCACTTGCCGTAAGCACGCCGCCAACGGGGCGCCACGGCGGGCCATTTCTCGATGTTGGTCAGTTCCGGATACTTCTTGATCTCGATCGCCCAGCCCATGTCGGTCAGGTGCCAGTGCAGCCGGTTCATCTTGTACAGAGCCATCACGTCGATGTATCGCTTGGTGAACTCCTTAGTCAGAAAGTTGTGACCCGGATCCAGCATTAGCCCGCGCCAACGATATCGTGGCGCGTCTTCGATCTCGACACACGGCACAGCCCAATCGACGCCGGTCGTGAGGCATTCGCTTTCGACAGCCGCCGGCAATAGTTGTCGGAGTGTCTGAACGGCGTAGAATATGCCGGTTTCCGTTGGGGCCTCGGCAAGCACTCGATCCTTCCGGATCTTCAATGAATACCCTTCTGCACCGAGGTGGCCCTTGTCAGAAACGGTCCGCAGAACCAGGCAGTTGGCACCATCGCCCGATGGCGACGGGCGGACCTTGAATTCGAACCCGGTGGGCACACGGAGTAGATCGGACAGATACGCGCCCACCCGATGCGTGTTGGCGTCGGCGACAATCGCGGTCTTCGGCCCCAACGTGAACGTACCCTCGCGAAACTCCATCTCCACGGGCCGCGGAATGATAGCCGGGGAAGTGTTTTCGGCGCCGCCAGCCAAAGCTGGCATTCCGGCGACAAGCATCAGCGATGCCACAATCCTGGTAGTCATCTCGGTCACGCTCCTCAAAGAAGAGGCGAGTGTCTCGTTGTTCTAGAACGCGATCGGTTGGCCTGCGGCGATGCTCTCGTAGCAGGCGTTCATGGCTTTGATCGTTCGCCGGTGCCAGCCGAGGTTGATCTGCGGGGTGCCGCCATTGCGCACGCAATCAACAAACTCGTCGACCATGCCGATCCATTCGTCGAAATACGTGTATTGGACGGTGTACCGATCGTTGGGGGCTCCATTGTGGTAAACGTTCGGACCGAAGCAGTCGGCCATCAGCGTCCCGCGCTCGCCGCCGATCGTTAGATTCACTTCCATCCGCTTCGGAAACACTTCCCACCCAGGTCCGGGCTCCGGCAAACGCTCCTCTAAACGCGACCAGGACGGATCGAGCAGAAAGCTGCATCCATCGGTCATCCTACCATTGACCAAAAGGAGATCTTCCACCTCCAGGTCGGTTCGCATATTCGGGGCCACGTCCGCATAGATTGACTCGAAGTCGCTGCCGGTCAGCCATCGGATCAGGTCGAAGACATGGGGATGGTCGCATAAGGCGCCGCCGCGGAAACGCGTGTCGCTATCGGACAACGGAATCCGGCTGCCGTAGCTCTGTTCGGGCGAGCCCTGCCACGGGAAGGCCCAAACGGGCGAGAGCGTAATATTCGTCGCCTGCATCGACAGGATGCGCCCCACGGCGTCGTCCGCCACGAGCTTCTTGATGCGCTGGACGACCGGGTTGTAGTGGAGTTCCAGTTCGATTTGACTGACCACGCCAGCCTCTTCGACCACTTCGATCATGCGGTCGTACTCGGCCAAATCGAACGTGGGGATCTTCATCGAAAGGATGTGGATGCCGCGGCGGGTACACGCTTCCACCTGCCGAAGATGCTCGCTGTTGGCCGACGCCAACACAGCCGCTTCGATCTCGGGGTGCTGATCGAACATCTGCTCTTCGTCGTCATAGCAAGGCACACCCTGGACAGCTCGCCGGAACCGCTCGGCGACAACCTCGTTCTCCGCACACGCGGCCACCCAATCCAGCTTCGGCGATTCCTGGAGCGTTTGGAAGTACTTGCGCGTATGACCATGCGTCAGCGACAACATGGCTATCTTGAGCGGTTTCACTAGGCGTCTCCTTCCACCGTCAGCCGTTCTCGGCGGCGGTCCGACTGGTAGGCCAACTCGACCAATTGCCGCAGACGCCGATGCCGCTTCTGCAGTGTCAGAATACGGTCCGGTCGGCTCAATACCTCGAAGCCCGAACGCACCAGGGCGGCTTGCTCCAACTCTAGTCCGAACAACTCGGCGTCCACGTCGGTGTGTTGTTGGTGCCCGTCGGCCGTCCACGTGTAGACCGAACTCTGCCCTACCTGCGTGTCGACCACTCGATCGGAAGCCACGCCTCGCCGGGCGATCATCTCGTGACGATCCTGCATGATCGCGCCGTCCGGAAGCGTCGCCCCGGCCTCCACGCTGCCAACAATACCGCCGGCCAGCCGCACGATCACGTTTGCAGCTCGTCCGTCTGCCATACTCGCGTAGATCCCGACAATCGGCGTTCCAGAGAGCCACTCGACCAGATCAAATTCGCGGTACAGGATCGCCTGTAAGGGCAAGTGCTGACCGTCGGCCAGACAGGCAAAACGGCACATCAGAAGCGGCGCGACCGTTTCGTCATCGATCAGATGTTTCAATTCCACAAAGCGACGCTGATGCCGCCACGCGAGCAGCGGGACCGTCAGTTCGGGCAGTTCCGACTCGGTTAGCAGCTCGCCGGGCGCCAGCGTCAGCACGTCGTTGGCATCGCCGGGCAACTCACTGCCGTCTGTGATTTGCCAGGGTCCGGGCAGGTCGACCGCGTACTTGTCCAGCAAACCGGCCAAAGCATCGTTCATGTCAACGTGTATCGTTGTTTGGGTCATGATTTCCCACGAGTCCCCTGGCGTAGCCTCAAAGCATCTTCACGCGCGGCAGGTACTTGTCTACGAAGGCCGCGTTGAACTCGTCGCCGCCGGGAGCGTTGGCACTGCGCCACACCGGCGGTTCGATGCCACGATCGACGCAATGGCGGACAGTCTCGATTTCAAGACGGTGTGCGATGTAGAAATCGATGAGGTTCGAATTCGGTGCGATGGGTGTTTCAAAGCCCGGTACCTCGACGGCGCAGTCGCCCACTTCGTTGTAGTCGTCGATGCACACGTCGGCCAAATCGAACAGGTTCTTGCCGTTGGGATGCCGGATGAAGTGGTCCGGCGGCATCTCTTCCTGCCATCGCGACGAGCTGACTGCGATCAGTTTGACGCCCGCCTCCTTGGCTTCCATGGCGGCGTCGATGGTGGCCGGGTTGATGCCGATGTTGTGGAAGATGATCAGCACGTCGTCCGGCTGCAGCCGGAAGTATTTCACGATGCTACGGCCGTAGTTGACACACCGCTCCAATTCCAGGTACTTCAGCGCGTGATTGAACACCGACAGCCCGGTCTCCATGATCGGGTTGATGTTGGCCAAGCCCCCGGCGCGGAAGAACATCTCGCCCATCACCAGCGTTGTGTGCCCCCCGCCACCGTATACGTGGATCAGCCGGTCCTGCTCGATGGCGTCGGTCATCAGTCCGGCCGCCTTTTCGATATTCTCCTGCTGCTCGCGCTCGATCTTGCGCATCAGCTCGATCGTCTTGTCGAGATAGCCGAAATCGGGTTTCTGATTGTCCATTTAGTTTATCTCCTTGCTAGGTCTCCGGTCAGCGGCCCAAGACTTGGCCGTAGGCTTGGCCGATCGTGTCCCACACTTCTTGTGCCCTGGGGGCAGCCAGCACAGTGCCGCGTCCGCCGCGGTAGGTCCATGCGAAAAGGCTTTCCACGCCCATGTCGGCGTACATCTGCGCTATGTCTTTGATCTCGTGCAGGTTTTCCGGCTCCTGGTAGTAGCCCATGATCCAACGCTGATTGCCGACACCGTGTTTGCGGGCGATATCGACAGTGCGTTGGGTGATCGAACGGAAGAAGCTGCGCGGCAACTGGTACGAGAGGATGGTCGTACTCAATACGTCGCACGTGTCCGAGGCCGCCACCTTGTCCCAGTTGTCGTAGCCGCGGTTTTCGGTGACATAGTAAGTGCCTAGCGTGGCATGTACACAACAGATGATCTTGGAATCGGGTCGGATGGCCTTGATCCGGCGCGACGCTGTTTCGAGGATGTCCAGCGCCCGGTCCTGGCGGAACCGTTTCACTTCCATGGTCAACTGCCGCGGCATCTCGTAGCCGTAGTGCTCCTCGAACATCCGCCGACAATACGGACACCGGCAACTCCAATCGTCGCCCGCACCGCCGGTGATCGAGGCATAGCTCTTCGGAAGCGCATAGTGCGGCTCGTCCCAGAAAAACCCGTCGGCATCCACATCCGTGGCCAGTCGCTCGCACAGCTCGAAGAAATACTCACGAAAGGCCGGAGTGTTGAAACAGGCCGCCGGCAGCGGCTCGTCGCTCAGTGCCGAGACCTGCCGGTTGCCCGAGTTGTTGGTCAAGAATAAGCTGGGCGGCTCGCCGCCAAACCACTTGCCGATTCCCCAGGTGTCGAGGTAGACGGTCAGCCCCATCTCTTTGCCGGCCTGCACGATTTCCTTGATGCTCGTACGCCAGAAGTCGACGTCGAACTCCGACAAGGCCAACAGCACAGCCGTGCAATTGTGGTCGATCATCTCCTGGAAGTCGCGCCGCGCGTGCTCCACATAGCTCAATCCGTAATAGCTGACGCCGGTCTCTTGAACAGTCATCGTTGTTTTTCCTCCGGCTTAGCGCAAACTGCTTGCTCGACGTTTTCGGTTGTTTCTTCTTGAGAGGACACGGGTGAGCGAACGGCTTTGACTTGGGGATCGGTACTCTGGCGCACCACAAGATGCGGTTCCAACAGGACGCGGTGAGGCGGGTGTTTCCCTGCCCCTTCGATCCGATCGACCAGATTCTGCACGGCCAGCCGGGCAATCGATTGCACGGGATAGGCCACGCTGGTCAGTGGCGGGCTGGTGACGCGGCACTGCGGCAGATTGTCGAACCCCGCGATGGCCACGTCACCCGGCACGGCAATGTCCCGCTCTTGGCAGTATTGCATCGCGCCGATGGCCAGCAGATCGTTGAATGCAAAAACGGCTCGCGGCCGGCTACCGTGTTCGAACAACCGCTCGAAGGCGCGATAGCCATGGATGATGTCGCGACCGTCGCCGTCGGTGATTCGATCCGCTGCAAGTTCCACACCTACTTCCTCAAGCGCCGAGCGAAACCCCTGGAGACGCGCGTCGCGCTTCAGCCGCGGCCCAAAGCCGATATAGCCGAACGATTCGTAACCGAGACTCAGCAGATGGCCGGCCACGGCTGCGCCGCCAACGAAGTTGTGGGCTACGACAAAGTCCGCGCTGACGTCTTCCACGCGGCGACTGACGAACCCAAGCGGCACGCCGCCTTCCAGCAACTCCCGGTACATCCGCGCGCACGCGTCGTCCAATCCTGGACAGATCAATAGCCCTTCGACGCCGATGTCCAAGAACCCGCGGATGGCCCGCTGTTCACGGGCGAAATCCGATTCGCTATTCGCTACCAAGACTTGGTAGTCCTGGTCCGCGGCAGCATGTTGGATGTACCTACACAACCGGCCGAAGAACGGGTTCGTGATGTCGGTGACCACTAGCCCTAGCCGGCGGGGTGAGCCTTCTTTGTTGGAACCATCGAGGGTCGGCCGAAAGGCCGAGTCGCTGATTCTCGCTGGACTGGTCACGGAATCAGCCACCAACAGACCATCCTGCTTGAGACACCTGACGACCTTCTGTGCCGTCGTCAGAGACACGCCAAACCGCTTGGCCAGTTTCCGAAGCGGCATGAACCGCTCCCCGGCGGCGCCGTATGCTCCAGTTGCGATCTCGCGTCGGATTTGATCTCGAAGCTGTCTGTACTTCAACGCTAAAACTCCGCTACCAACGAGCGTTGCGATGCTCGGCCACGGTTTCTATGCTAGATCATGTCCCACAAATAGGACAATAAGTAGCACAAGAGTGAATTTATCCAGTACAATCTATGCTGTCAACGGCCTGCCCTGTATCAGGACCAAGGAGAATGTTCAGTGAGAACAATCATCGCTTGCTTGGGCCTCTCGTTCTTCACGGCGGATTTTGCCTCGGCCGGTCAGGAGCTGACCCTCAGTCGCGACGGCAAGAGCGAATATGTGATCGTGGTCCCGAACCAAGCTACGCTGGTCGAGCGGACGGCCGCCCGTGAGTTGCGCGATCATCTGGCGAAAGTGACCGGCGCGGTGTTGCCCGTCGTGACCGAGGCCGAGTCGCCCGTGGACAAGCCCCACATTGTATTGGGCGACGGGGCATTGACACGGAAACTGCTCCCCGGATTCGATCCTGCCAAGCTCTCGCCTGACGCCATCGTGATCAAGACGGTCGATCGCGACTTGGTAATGGCAGGCCATCCGCGTCGTGGGACCCTGTACGCCGTCTACACGTTCCTCGAAGATACGATCGGGATTCGCTGGTGGACAGCCACCGAAGTACACATTCCCAGGCGGCCGACGCTTACCGTACCGCGGCTCGACATCGCCTACGCCCCGAAAATAGCCGATCGCGCGACTCGGTACCTGCAACTATCCGATGGCTGCTTCACGAGTCATTCTCTGGTCACCGAAGACGAGCAGAAGACTATGGGAATATTCTCCGCGCGGATGCGTCTGAACGGGCACGATCACTATTCGATTCCGGACGAATGCGGCGGGCCGAATGGACTGATCGGCTGGGTCCACACGTTCTATCAGATTAACGGTCTACTGCCGGTTGCGAAGCATTTCGACGAACACCCCGATTGGTACAGCTTGATCGACGGCGAGCGCAGAAAGCAGCGTTCGCAATTGTGCCTGACGAACGCAGAAATGCGCAAGGAGATGATCCGAGTAGTCAAGGAACGAATCCGAGCGAACCCGGGCGCGACGATGATTTCGATCAGTCAGAACGACTGGCACGGCTACTGCGAATGTGAGAAATGCAAGACGCTGGACGAGCACGAAGGGTCCCACGCCGGCACGCTGATCCATTTTATCAACGCGATCGCCGAAGAAGTGGAACGGGAGTTTCCCGACATTTTGATTGAAACGCTGGCCTATCAGTACACGCGCCAGCCTCCCCGTCACGTCCGACCGCGGCATAACGTTGTGATTCGCCTTTGTTCGATCGAATGCTCGTTCGTCGAAACGCTGGCCGAGGGGCGGTACGATGCCAACGTTTCCTTCCGCGAAGACTTGGAAGCCTGGGCGCGGATTTCTCCGCAGCTCTACATCTGGAATTACGTGACCAACTTTCGGGCTTATCTCGTGCCGCATCCGAACTTCCACGTGTTGGCGCCGAACCTTCGGTATTTCGCGGACAACGATGCGATCGGTATTTTCCAGCAGGGCGATAGCGGATGCCGCGTCGGCGATTTCGTGAGGCTTCGGGCCTGGTACCTCGCGCATCTCTTGTGGAATCCCGACGCCGACGAAAAGAAACTGCTCGATGAGTTCATGTACGGCTACTACGGAGCGGCCGGCTCGTATCTCACGGAGTATATTCACTTGATGAGCGACGCCGGACGTCGCGCGGGCGTCCCGATTCGATGTTTCACGAGCGACACGCGGGGGTGGCTGACACTGAGCGACCTGAATCGCGGTGCAAAGCTGTTCGACGAGGCGGCCGCCGCTGTGGCCGACGATCCCGTGTTGGCCGAGCGTGTGCGCCGCGAACGTCTGCCCCTGGACCACGTTTGGCTGCGGCGTTACGATTCGCTCCACAGAGAGGCCCGACGCACTGGCGTCGAATTCCGCGGCCCCGAAGCCCCGGAAGCCGCACTGCTGGAATTTCGCGAACTTCTGAAGCAGCACAACGCCGGAGAGTACCGGCAAGGTCACCGAGTGCCGGGAGACTTCGGCGATGATCGCTCTTTCTTTCTGAAGAAACGTATTCCGCCCGGCGATATGCCTGAGCAATGCAAGGGGCTAGCAGAGGAGGATTGGGTTGATCTGCAAGAGGCCGACTACATCCCGCGTACCAGGCCGAATCTGTACCGAATCGAAAAGGACAGCGCAGCCTCGAACGGCCTCACCCGACGCATGCCGAACACACACACCATCTGGGCGTGCCACAGCTATCCGCTGGGCGACTACGGCGTAACCGATGGCAGTCGTTGGCAAGTGTACATGCGGGTGCGTTGCGACGCGAACGCTGACGTGGGCGTCGCAATGACCATCGGTGTATATGACGACGCCACTCGGCACAGCATCGTTTCGAGGCGAATACCGGTCGAGACGATTCGCGGTAAGGAGTATCGGCTAATCGACTTGGGCGTTCACAGCCTGGGAAAACTGGCATACGCCTGGGCGGCGCCGGTGGTGCGCGACCAAGACGATGTCGGCGCTGTCTATGTAGATCGGGTGTTCATGATACGACAGGAATTGGACTAGATTCAGAGGTACTCAAACGGGAAATGAGAGACATGAAGACTACGCATATATGCCAAACTTACTTGCTGCTGTGCTGGGCCGGCACTCAGATTCTTCCGTTGTCAGATGTCTTGGCCGATAAGCCGTCGTTAACCTTGACGGGAGATTGGGAAGTCCGCGTCACGCTGTCGCAGTCGTCGCTCGGCGAGGCAACGCCGAATCGCGAGATCTCGGCGACGCTACAGGTACCGCCGCCGACAATCATCACCGTAACTGCCGAAGAACACGCCGCATTGCCTTTGTACCAGGCGAAGGGCGGGGCCGGCTGGCGACGGGGAGCGCGGTTGAAAGGCGTCATCGCTCAGGAATGCACGACACGTTATCTGCTCGACCCCGAAAGCATCGAACTGCGTGCGGGACCGGAGGACGGTTCTCAACTGTTCGAATTCGGCAAGGACTACGTAGCGGATCGGGAGTGGGGCAGCATTGGGCGGTTGCCGGATGGTCGCATCGGCGCGAATCAACCCGTCTATGCCAGTTACCGTCATGGCATGCTCCGTATCGACTCGGTCGTGCTGACCGCGGCAGGGCAGATCATCCTGCGGCAGGGCGAACCGCGTGCCGCTGCACCGCGGCCGGTGCCGTTAGAGAAGGACGATCACCGTGTGGCCAATGTTTGGATCCCCGGCCGTCTGCCGAAGCTCGGTCCCGAACATCTCTTCCCGATTCTCGAAACGGCCTTTCCCGAGGCTACCAAGCCGTCTCGATCCGTGGCCGAACGGCTTCTGCCGAAGACGCTGAAGAAGCTGCGCGACGGTCGACCACTGCGCATCCTGGCATGGGGCGACAGCGTCACAGTGGGCTCGTTCGTGCCCGATCCCGATCGCCAACGTTGGCAGGCTCAATTCGTCGACCGGCTACGGGGACGTTTTCCCCAGGCGAATATCGAACTGGTCACCGAAGCCTGGGGCGGACGCAACACGGCCCGGTATCTGGCCGAGCCGCCCGGCAGCGTCCACAACTACGAGGAGAAGGTCCTCGGAGCCAAAGCGGACTTGGTCATTTCGGAGTTCGTCAACGACGCGGGCTTGAGTCCACAAGCTGTCGAACAGCGATACAGCAAGCTATTGGCCGACTTCGAAAAGATCGGTGCCGAGTGGATCATCCTGACGCCGCACTACGTTCGCCCCGATTGGATGGGCCTGAGTCGCGAACGCGACATCGACAACGACCCTCGTCCATATGTCGCTGGCTTACGCGAATTCGCTGCCAAACACCCCGTCGCCTTGGCGGACGCTTCGCGGCGCTATGGTCGTCTCTGGCGCCAGGGCATCCCCTACAGTTCTTTGATGCTGAATTCCATCAATCACCCCGACGAGCGAGGTATGAAGATCTTCGCCGACTGCCTGATGGCCCTGTTCCGGTGAGTTTCTCATTTCGGTAGAGGAGTGACCGTGTGCTCTACCGGCCAGCTTGCGCGATTCTCGTTTTGATAGAGACCGATCTTCTCGAACGGGATCCGCTTGAAGCCCATTTCCCAGGCCGGCGAGTCGTCGCGTAGCTTGAAGTTTCGGGTCTTCTCGTCTGCCAACTTCGGGTCGACGTCGATCATGTTGTTTTCGATCGTCACCAGATCGTAAGCACTGCCTTGGATGTGGTGCCACCACGCGTTTTGCCAGGACTTGCTTTCGGGAGGCTTGTCCCAGCCGGTGCGACGGAGGTTTTCGCCGTCTCCCTGCCAGAAGATATTGCCCCGCAGGATATTGCCCTTTGGCCATGTCGGATCGTCGTCGAGCATCTTGGCAAGCTTCGGAAAGCGTGTGCTGTAAGGCGGCTCCTGGAAGCGAACGGCCGGTGGAAGCACACCGGCCTTTTTCGCTTTGTCGATTCTGGGGTCGCCGTACTGCGCGGCCCAGTTTCCGGGGGCGTATCGGGCATCCATGTGGAACGCCTGTGGGCAGTCGATAAAGAGATTATTTTCGACCAGCGTGTCGCGTCCTCCGCCAATGAAGACGGGCCGCCAGACTTGGTGGAAGACATTCCCTCGGACCGTCGTCCCGGAGTTGGCATCGTCCAGGTAGATCCCGTTGCACGCACCACCATCCTTGCCGCAGAGGTGGTGGAGGTAGTTGTGCAGGAATAGGTCTCCTCGCATGCACCAGCTTCGTCCACCATAGATTGCTCCACAGTCGTGCGATTCTTGGCAGACGTTGTGGATTTCGTTGTGGTCGAACCGATGCAGCGGCCCGCCATAGACGATCGCCGAGTGCGGCGCGTGGTGGATCAGGTTGTGCGAAGCACGCAGCCCAGCGCCGGTCATCAAGATGCCAGGGCGATACGTCCGGTCCCAAACTGCGAAGTGGTGGATGTGGCAGTTTTCGACATAGTGCCCGCCGGGGACGAGCTTCTGACGATCGCCGCCGGCCATAAAAACCCCACCGCCGCCGGTGCGGGTGATGTCGCACCCGACCACGGCGCAGTCCTTGCCGTCGACGATCGTGACGGCGTAGTTCGTCACGTTCTGAATCGAGCAACCGACGACCCGGCAATTCTCGCTGTCTTTGATCCGCACCGCCGTGCCACGAGCCGCTTCGAGATTCAGCCCACGCAGCGTGATGTTTGCGGTGTTCGTCATCCGGAAAAGCCCATCGCTGACCGAAACCTCCACCCGAGCACCCTTCAGTGGCGCCGGCGGCCAGAAGTAGAGCACACCCGCCTCGCGATCAAGGTACCACTCGCCAGGCATGTCGATCTCGCAAAGCATGTTGAAGCCGAAGAACCACATGCCATCCCGATAACCGCCGTAGGTGTGATACGGCTCGGCAAGCTTGATGACGCGTTCTTCGGGATTGATCGATTCGATCTTCTGGGTCTGCACGACCCAATCGCGGAACCAGTAGCCTCGGACCATCGCATCCTTTTCGCCCGTCCAGCGGCTCGGACGGTCGTCGACGCAGCGAAAGATCCCCTCTCGGCGGCCCGGCAAACCACGGACATCGAACTTCGTCTCGCCGAGCGCTTTGTCAATGTGCGTGAAACCTTCGTTTGGCCAGCGTGAGACCTGCATCGGATCGCCGTTGCAGAAAATCTCAAGACGCGACTCGATTCTCTCACCAGTACGCTTGACGAACCGTTGTGCGGCCACCGCGTCGCCCTGCGTCGCTTCGCCTTGGTTATCATCCTGATGGTGACGCCACTGCACTTCCCATTCGGCGTCGTGCAGAGGGTTGCCGTACTCGGTAATCCCAAGCGCTTTCAGGTCGGCCTGATAGACCTTGCCCCGGGCCGCCGGGTCGAGTCGCTCCAGGATCGAAGGATCCGTGACCGGTTGCCACGCCTCGACGGTCCGGCTGCCGCAGATTGTCACTTCCTCGCCCGGACCAGCCCGATAGACGATTGGCGAGGTGGCCGTGCCAGAGTCCTCCGCAGTCAATTCGACCGGATTCGCCAAGTGATAACGGCCGCCAAGTACTTCTACGACGACACCGCCTTTGGGCAATTTTCCCAAGGTCCTCAGCTCGCGGATCTTCTGCTGTGCTGCGGCAATCGTGGCCAGGGGCGCACGTTTGGAGCCGCCGTCCGCGTCATCTCCATTAGGAGAAACATAGATCACAGTTACCGCGTCCATGTCTCTGACATGTTGAGCCGAATGAAGTTGCGCCGAATGAACCTGTACGCAAGCGATGATCGCAAGCGAAACAGCAACTCGTCTTATCTCTGAATAGCGGGCTTCCATGGAGGGTTGCGCCTTGGCCTGTCGGTTGATGATCGATTGTTTCCACCTGGAACGGATCACTTTTGATTCTCCTTGTCGCCGAAGATCCCTGAAGGCTCCGCCAACCCGGATTTCTCAAGAATGAACTGGGCGAAATCTTCTTGCTTCTCCTTGTTCTTGCCAAAAGTTCCATGGGTGCCGGGATATTCCTTGTAGATGATCTCGCTCTCGGTCTGCTTGGCGTATTTGATCATCATCGAAACGAAGAGTCTGTTTTCTTCCTGACGCCCGGGATAGTCGTTGTCGCCGCATTGAATGAAGATGGGAAACGGCGTTTTGCGTACGTGGAACAGTGGGGCATACTTGTCCGAAAGCCCGCAGCTCGCGGGGATGCCCTTTTCCTTTCTGACCGTGAAGTGGGTGATCATATGGCCGCTGACGGGGATCAAACCGGCGATTTTGTCAATATCCACTCCCCGTGTCTCCAACCAGCTCTTGTCCATGGTGACCAGCGCGGCAAGATAACTCCCGGCCGAACTGCCGCCGACAAAAATCCTGTTCGGGTCGCCGCCATATTTCTCGATATTCTTGAAAGTCCACGCCACCGCGTCGGCTGCGTCATTCAAATAGTCAGGGCACTGTGCGTTTGGATTGAGGCGGTAGGAAGGCGCGACTAGGCAAACGCCTTCCGACGTGAGATTCGGCCCGCCACGGCTGCCGCCGGTAAGGCCGCCGCCATGGAAGAATACGACCACCGGAAAGCTCTTGAATTTGTCCGACGGCAGGAATATATCCAGTTTGCACTGTTCCTTCTGGTACTCCGTAGCGTCATCCGGCCCGTAATAGATGCCCTTGTGGGTCTTTTCTTCCGAAGCAGGCGAGGCAAGAGAGGCAAATGCGACGATCGCAAAAGTCAGGCAAGAGGTGGCAACAGCTTTCATCGTTTCTCCTTCTGTGTGCATAAGGCCATTAACAACATAACAACGGTAGTTCAGCCCCGTTTGTTCGTTCGGTGCCTTTGGTGTCTTCTTTTGTTGTCTCAGCGTGCCTTGAAATGGAAGACGCGGCTGTCGTAATCTCCGGCGAGACCGATGAGGACGCCGCTTTGTCGGTCCATCGCATCCCATCTCACACGTCGAGCGGCAGGCCGCAGGCCTCCAGATGGCATTTGTGCACAACGTAGTCATGCTCGTATGTGTATGGATTGACCATGTCCCCATTCAGAACAGCGGCAAACTCCCGCCACTGGTCTTCGTAGCGGTCTTTCAGGGGCGGCATGTCAACAGTCTGTATGCCTTTCTTGAAGCCGTCGCGATCTTCCTCCAGGGCAAGCGTGAGGACTCCGCCGGACATGTTGCCCTTGGATTCTATCGGCTGAATGATGATGCTTCCCTTGTCTCCCAACACCTTGAGGCGTCGGCGCTGGAAGCCCTTCGCCTCGGTGATGGATGTCCGTATCGTGGCCAACCGATCGCGGGAGAATTCGAAAACGGCCAGGCAGTTGTCGAGTACTCCGTCAGAGCGAGTCTGGCGGAGATAGGGATTGATCTCTACAGGTTCCCCCATGAGCGAGACGACGATATCGATCAGATGGCAGGCCAGAATGTACGCGATCCCGCCCTTGTAATCTTTGATGAGGTTCCGGTAGCCCTCCCCGTCGTACCGTCCCATGGCTGTGTCGAGATCGAAGACACTCCCTATCAACCCGTCTTTCACGGCCTTGATGCAGAACTGCACGGCCGGGTTATTCCGGTACATGTACCCAACCTGGACAGTCAGGTCTCTGGCTTTCGCCTCGTCCAGCAACTGTTTGAATTGCGGCAGCGATTCGCCGCACGGTTTGTCCAGATGGATGTGCTTTCCGGCCCGGATGCATCGCAGGGCGGGAGGGATACAAACGCGTTCTTCGGTTTCGACGGCCACGGCCTGAAGACCGGGAACGGCCAGCAGTTCGTCCGTGGACATCACTTTCA